>JAGWTZ010000015.1 GCA_028868695.1 Alphaproteobacteria bacterium
GCATTGGAGCGGACCATGCGCGTCAATCTGCACGGCCAAGCCAGCTTCATGGCGCTGGAGACGCTGGTCTTCGGCCGGGAAGCCATGGGCGAGACCGTGCAGGCGGTGAAAGTTCAAGACAGTTGGGACATCTACCGTGATGGCACATTGATCCACGCCGAGCGGCTGGCGCTGGGGCCCAGCCTGCCGCAGGGCAATGCCACGCTGGGTGCGGCCAAGGCGCTGGCCACGTTCCTGATGATTGCACCGGAGGTTGAGAAACTTGGCGCGGCCATTGCTGAAGCCGCTGGCGAATATGGCGCCGTCTCTTGCTGGAATGGCAAGCTAGTTGCTAGGCTTTTGGCGAGTGATGGCTTCAACCTGCGAAAAGCGGCATTGCGCGTGATTGCTGCCGCTTTGACGGGCGAAGCCGTGCCCAAAACGTGGACAATGTGAGGAATATTCGTGCAACTGACACCGCGTGAAAAAGACAAGCTGCTGGTGGCCATGGCCGCCCTGGTGGCGCGTGCGCGCAAGGAGCGCGGCGTGAAGCTCAATCACCCCGAGGCGATCGCGCTAATCACTGAATATGTGGTGGAAGGCGCGCGCGACGGCCGCAGCGTGGCTGATCTCATGGAACAGGCCGCCCATGTGGTGAAGCGCGGTGATTGCATGGATGGCGTGGCCGACATGATCCATGACGTGCAGGTGGAGGCAACCTTTCCAGATGGCACCAAGCTCGTAACCGTTCATCACCCAATACGCTAAAGGCACACCATGATTCCCGGCGAAGTCATCACCAAGTCTGGCGACATTGAGCTCAACGCAGGCGCCAAGAGCATCACCCTCGAAGTGGCCAACACAGGTGACAGGCCCATTCAGGTGGGCAGCCACTATCATTTCTTTGAAACCAACGAGTCGCTGAAATTTGAACGTGCGAAGGCAAGGGGCATGCGCCTCGACATTGCGGCGGGAACGGCGGTGCGCTTTGAGCCCGGCCAGCGCCGCGAAGTGACGCTTGTGCCATTGGGTGGGGCGCGCAAAGTCTTCGGCTTTCAACAGAAGATCATGGGGGCGCTGTGATGGCCAGGATTTCGCGCGGCACTTACGCCCAGATGTTTGGCCCCACGGTGGGCGACAAGGTGCGGCTGGCCGACACCGATCTCATCATCGAAGTGGAAAAGGATTTCACAGTCTATGGCGAGGAAGTGAAATTCGGCGGCGGCAAGGTGATCCGCGACGGCATGGGCCAATCCCAGGCCACGCGTGCGCAGGGTGCGATGGACACCGTCATCACCAATGCGCTGGTGCTGGATCATTCCGGCATCTTCAAGTGTGACATCGGCTTGAAGGAAGGCCGCATTGCCGCGCTTGGCAAGGCCGGCAACCCGGACACGCAGAATGGCGTGACCATCATCATTGGGCCTTCGACCGAAATCATCGCCGGCGAGGGCAAGATCATCACGGCGGGTGGCATTGACAGCCACATCCATTTCATCGCTCCGCAGCAGATCGAGGAAGCGCTCTATTCCGGCGTCACCACCATGCTGGGCGGCGGCACCGGCCCGGCCCACGGGACACTGGCCACCACCTGCACTGGCGCGTGGCACATCGAGCGGATGATCGAGGCCGCCGATGCCTTCCCGATGAACCTGGGTCTGATGGGCAAGGGCAATGCCTCCTTGCCTGCCGCGCTGGAGGAAATGGTTCTGGCCGGGGCCTGCGGCCTCAAGCTGCATGAGGATTGGGGCACAACACCTGCCGCCATTGATTGCTGCCTCTCGGTGGCCGACGTGCATGATGTGCAAGTGGCCATCCACACTGACACCCTGAACGAGAGCGGGTTTGTGGAAGCCACGGTTGCTGCCTTCAAGGGCCGCACCATTCACACCTTCCATACCGAAGGGGCTGGCGGTGGCCATGCGCCGGACATCATCAAGGTGGCCAGCCTGCCCAATGTCCTGCCCTCCTCCACCAATCCAACGCGGCCCTACACCATCAACACCGTGGCCGAGCATTTGGACATGCTGATGGTGTGCCATCATCTCTCTCCGCGCATTGCCGAAGACATCGCCTTCGCCGAAAGCCGCATCCGCAAGGAGACGATTGCCGCCGAAGACATTCTGCATGACATGGGCGTCTTCTCGATGTTTTCCTCCGACAGCCAGGCCATGGGCCGGGTGGGCGAGGTGATCATCCGCTGCTGGCAGACGGCACACAAGATGAAGCAGCAACGTGGAGCCCTGCCGGAAGACAAGGCGGGAAACGACAATTTCCGCGCCAGACGCTATGTGGCGAAATGCACGATCAATCCGGCGATTGCCCAGGGCATCGCCCATGAGGTGGGATCGATCGCCGTGGGCAAGCGGGCCGACCTTGTGCTGTGGAACCCGGCCTTCTTTGGCGTGAAGCCGGAGATGGTGCTGCTGGGCGGCTCCATCGCCGCTGCGCCAATGGGCGATCCTAATGCCTCGATCCCCACCCCGCAGCCTGTGCATTACCGGCCGATGTTCGCCAGCTTCGGCAAACTGCGCACCAATTCCTCCGTCACCTTTGTTTCGCAAGCCGCCTTGGCCAATGGGCTGCACGGCCGCCTTGGCACGGCGAAGAGAATGGTGGCGGTAAAGAATACCCGTGGCGGCATCGGCAAGAAGGACATGGTGTTGAACAACGCCGTGCCGCGGATTGAAGTGAACCCTGAAACCTATGAAGTGCGCGCGGATGGCGAATTGCTGGTGTGCGAGCCGGCCAAAAGCCTGCCCATGGCGCAGCGCTATTTCCTGTTCTGATGGCCCTGCGCGCAATCAAGCATATCTCCCATTTTGACGCGGCAGTGGCGGCCTTTGACCGGCTTGTGCTCGACGCGCAGGACCGCCACATGCGCCGCAAGCTGATGACCACGGAGAAGGGCCTCGAGATCCTGGTGGATCTGCCGCGCCCGGTCTTTTGCACGGAGGGCGAACAGCTCGAACTGGAAGACGGCCGCCGTGTCGCGGTGGCAGCGGCTGAAGAAGACCTCTATGAGGTGCGCGGCGCTGGCCCCGCACAGGTTGTATCGCTCGCCTGGCAGTTGGGAAACCGCCACTTGCCCGCCCAGCTGGAGTGGGACAGGATACTCATCAAACGCGACCCCGTGATCAAGGACATGCTCTTGAAACTCAAAGCCACCGTGACCGATATCCGGTCTCCCTTCAACCCGGCACAAGGCGCCTATGCGGCACATGGACCTTTCGGCCATGACCACTAGCACCCCGGCGCAATTGCTGATGATGCTGAACTGGATGTCGCCGACATTTCCCATCGGCAGCTTTGCTTATTCCAATGGGCTGGAACAGGCGATCAGCGCGGGCAAATTGCGCTCACCCGCCGATGTGGAAGGCTGGATCAAGGACATGCTGGAAATGGGCTCAGCCTGGAATGACGCCGTGCTCTTTGCCCGCTGCTGGCAAGACAACGCGGCGCAACTGAATGAGCTGGCGCAGGCGATGGCGGGCAGCGCCGAGCGCTATCAGGAAACCATGCAGCTGGGCCGGAACTTCTGGGATGCGGCGCGCGTCTGGTTCGACAACCTCATGCCCACGGGCAACATGGCTTACCCTGTGGCGGCGGGCTCGGCCTGCGCGGCGGCTGGCTTGGTTGCCCAGGAAGCACTGCTGGCCTTCCTGCAGAATTTCGTGGCCACGCAAGTCTCGGTGGCTGTCCGGCTTGGCTCTCTCGGCCAGACCAAGGGGCTTGAGATCATGAAAAACCTTGCGCCGGTGATTGAGCGGGTGGCGGAGCGCGCCTCGAAAGCCACCCTCAAGGATTTGGGCTCTTCCACAATTGGCGGGGACATGGCCTCCATGCTGCACGAAAACATGTATTCGCGGATTTTCCGCACATGAGCCGCAACGGGCCCTTGCGCGTGGGCATTGGCGGGCCGGTGGGCTCCGGCAAGACGACGCTGACCGAAAAACTCTGCAAGGCCATGCGCGAGAAATACTCAGTGGCCGCCATCACCAATGACATCTACACGAAGGAAGATGCGCTGATCCTCAACCGGCTGCAGGCCTTGCCGGAAGAGCGCATCATGGGTGTCGAGACTGGCGGCTGCCCGCATACGGCCATCCGGGAAGACGCCTCGATCAATCTTGCGGCCATTGATGAAATGACGTCCCGCATCCCCGATCTTGATGTGGTGTTCATTGAATCGGGCGGCGACAATCTTTCCGCTACCTTTTCACCTGAGCTGGCGGACATCACGCTTTATGTCATTTCGGTCTGCCAGGGTGAGAAGATCCCGCGCAAGGGCGGGCCGGCGATCACCCGCTCAGACCTGCTGATCATCAACAAGGCTGATCTGGCGCCGCATGTGATGGCGGACCTTGCGGTGATGGAACATGACGCCAAGGCGCAACGGGGGTCACGGCCATTTGTGTTCACCGACCTGTTGCGGCTCAAAGGTGTGGATGACATCGTGGCCTTCCTTGAAAAGCAAGGGGGCCTTCAGGCTGCTTGAAGAAGGGGGAATGGAGGCCTTGCCTGGGATTGAACCAGGATATGCGAGTTTGCACCCCGCCGCGTAAGCTTCCGCCACAAGGCCGTGTGGCCACTGTAACATCACTTGGCGATTGCAAGCTTTCCAAAAGCCATGCATGTGGTGGGACTTCGAATCCTCCTTAATGAACAGTTAACGGCCATGGTCTCTTCCCAAAATCTGCGCGGCGTGGGCTATATGATGCTCAGCGGGCTGGTTTTCGTGTTCAATGACGTTTTGCTGAAGCTGGCGATGGGCGGCCTGCCGCCCTATGAAGTTCTCGCCCTGCGCGGCATTTCGGGGGCTTTCTTTGCGCTGGTTTTCATCTGGCGCAGCGGCGGGGCAAGGATTGCGCCTTCCCAGATGGGCCGCCCCGTGTTCCTGCGGGCCGGTTTTGAGTGCCTGGCCATTCTCACCTACATCATCGCGCTGGCCCATGCGCCCATTGGCGATGTGACCGCCATTTTCCAGACCACGCCGCTGTTGGTGTTTCTCGGCATGGTTGTCATTCACCGCGAGAAAACCAGCCTGGCCCGGCTGGGGCTGGTTGTGCTGGGCTTTGCTGGCGCGTTGCTGGTGGCACAGCCGGGGCAAGGCACGGTGTCGCCCCTGGTTCTGCTGGCCTTCATCACCACTGTTTTTGCTGCTTTGCGCGATTTGGCGGCACGGCAGATTCCAGCCTCGGTGCCAGCGCTTGTTTCGACGCTGGTGCTCATACTCACCGTGCTTTCCGGCGCCCTGGCCTGCGGGTTGCTGTTTGAGAAATGGGAAGTGCCGCCGCTGAAGATCGCTGGCCTGGCCTTTGCCGCAGGGCTTTTCATGATGCTGGGCCACCATTACACCCTGCTCGCCTACCGCACGGCGGCGGCGCAGATCATAGCGCCATTTTACTACAGCTTCATGGTGTTTGCGGTGGGCTTTGGCTACGTGGTGTTTGGCGATGTGCCCAACTGGCTCGGCGTGGGTGGCATGGTGCTGATCGTGGTGAGCGGGCTTCTCATCCTGACGCTGGACCGGCGCACGGCAACCTCCGAGCCCGAGCCTTCTGCCTGAGCCTCCCACGCGGAATTTGCATGAGGTGCGTGCGTCAATGCGATTCATGTCGCAATCGGGATGGGCTATGACGATCATGGCCATTCCGCCGGGGTGAAGCTGCGGCCAAGTGTGCAGGCTTTTCCATTTCTCTGAAAGTTCCTCCATGTCCAGCACTGCCCAACTCCTCGAGCAATACCAGGCAACCCTTGCGCTCACCCGCGAAGGCCCGCCAGCCCGCACCAGCAACCAGTTCTTCGGCGTGGGCCCGATCACCGACGGTGTGGCCGACGAAGCCGAGGCGCGGGCGCTGCGCTTCGAATTTGAGCATTGGCTGGAGCAGAACTACCGCAAGCTGGACGACAAGGGCCGTGACCTCGGGCCATTCACCGTGGCCGAGATGGGCCGCTCGATGCACCGTGGCTATCCCGCCGACAAGGTGATCCTCGACATGATGCGCGAGATTCACCGCTATTTCGGCTTCCCCAAGGAAAACCGCATGGCGGTGGGCCTGGGCGGCGGCCACTCGGGCTTCACGGTTTGCGCGCTGCACTTGATCAGCCCGTCAGACTCCAGCCAGCAGATTTATGTCGATACCCCTGCGCCGGAATCCACGGCTGGCAAATCCGGCGGCTTCTTCCGCCAGAGCTGGGGCGCGCAGATCACCGAAATGATGCGGCTGGGCCGCGGTGGCGACGAAAGCCGCCTGCATTTTGCCGGCGAGGAAGGCCATATCCCCGAAGCCGCCACACTCAAGGCCATGGGTGTGAAGCTCGTGTTTGGCGTGGGCCATGAAACCACGGGGGCCACAACCTATTCAGACTCTGACATCAAGAACCTCTTGGCGTGGATTGACCTTGATCCGGCGCAGCATCATGCAGTGCTGGACGCAACCTCCCTGCTGGGCGGCATGCCCTGGGACGAGGGCGTGGTGAAGCAGGTGATGGCGAAGTGCTGTTTCTTCATGCCGTTCCAGAAGGCGATCGGCGGCATCTCCGGCTATTATGTGGCAAGTTTCACGCCGCAGGCGCTGGCACTGGTTGAGGCCAACCAGAAGAAGCCCGGCTTTGCCATTCCGCGCCAGCTGAAGCTGGCCGCCCCGGTTGATCCGAAGCTGCCGCTTTCGGGCGAACGCACGGTGAATATCGGCCCGTTCTATGATGCCGCGCAAGGCAAGATGCTGGGTGGTGTCATCAACACCTTCTCCATTCTGGCCTTTGCGGAAACCACATTCGGCCTGTTGCGCATGGAAAAGCGGGTGGGCGATGTGATGAACCTCAACCGCCGCTCCACCGCCAACCGCACCGCCGCCAACGAATGGATTGCCAAGAGCGACATTCTCGAACTGGGAGTTACCGACGCCACCCGCCGTGGCGCTGCCGTCACCCTGCTCAAGGTGAAGGACAAGGACATCAGCGATCCCGCCGTGCATGCCCGCATCATCCAGAAATCCAAGCAGCTCTTGGCCTATGACGGCAACACCCATGTGGATGGGCGCCATGAAGGCGGGCTTGACGTGGCCCGCTACATCAACGCCTTCCCCGGAACGCCGGGGGATTACCGCGCCTGGATTGGCGGCATCCGCCCGGTTGCTGATGTGGCGGCGCTGTTTGGCAATATCCGCTATGCTTATCTGCGCGCGAAGCTTGCCGTGCTGGAAGAAGAGCTGCAGAAGCTGGGGCACAATTTCGAGCCAGCCGAGGCGGCAGGTGGCGATGCGCTGCGGCGCATGGATGACCCTGCCCGCGCCTACAAGGTTCTGGTGTGTGATCTCGTTGGCCTCAAGTTCGGCACCGATGGCAAGCCCGATGCTTCCGAAGTGAAGGCCCATGTGGAGGCCAAGGGTGGCGTGTTCCATCTTGGTGACCAAGCCGGCCATGGCGCCTTGGCCAAGGGCAAGATCCACTTCTTCTACATGCCCGACATTTCCACAGAAGCAGAGATCCTGCCCCTCACCGACAAGGGCCAGTATGATGCAGTAATCGCGGCCGCCACCTTCCTGCCGAAGGGCAGCCAGTTTGCACTGGGGGGCGTGCGCATCGGGGCGGGCACCGGCAACATGGGCTCTGCCTCCTGGGGCGGCGGCAATGGGGCGGGCGGCGCTGCGCCCTTGATGAACACGCCCAGCTTCAATAGCCGCGCCACAGCGCAGATGACCATGAAGGCGCTGCTGCGGGTGCTGCCAGACCTGCCCACGCAGAAGCTGCACATGATGAGCGTTTCCGGCACGTTCGACACCGGCAAGAATCTCAAGGACTTCCCCACCGAAAGGCTGGAAGGCAAGACCATGGCAGTGATCGGCTATGGCAACATCGGCCGCGAAGTGGCGCATCTGGCGCTGGCTTTCTGCATGAAGGTGAAAATCCACGCCCGCCCGCGCTACAAGGCCTGGATTGAATCCGAAGGCTTCGTTTATGCACCCAGCGTTGAGGAAGCAGCAACAGGTGCTGACGTCATCAGCATTCACACCGGGCTGGGGCCCAAGGATGCGGCCACCGGGCGGTTTGCCAATGAAGGCCTGATCAACGCCGCCATTCTGGAAAAGCTGAACCCTGGCGCTGTGTTGCTCAACTATGATCGCGGCGAATGTGTGGACGTCAAGGCGCTGGACGCGGCGCTGGCTTCGCGCCAGCTGCGGGCAGCGGCCATTGATGCTGATGTGTTCAAGGCTGCCGATGGCTCTCTCACAGGCCCGCTGGCGCCTTACCTGCCACTGGCCGCCAGATATGGCGACAGGCTGGAGCTGCTGCCCCATGCCGCCGCTGACACAGATCATCCTTCGCGCGTGGCCGGGGCCAAGCAGGCCGTGGACCAGATCTTTGATTGCATCCAATTCAAGCGGGTGAGCAACCTCAAGGGTGATTTGCCGGAGGGCTACAGCAATGCCGGCTCCACCACCGTGCCCGGCGTCGGCAAGGTGACGGCGCAGGTGCTGGCTTCCGCAGTTGGCGACAAGGACACGCTTGCTGGCTTGCGCCGCGAAGCTGAAAACATGGCGGCCCTGTGGGCAGCCCTGGACACGGCTGCGCCGGGGCAAGTGGCCGAGCAGATCAGGCGCCATGGAGCGGAATTGACGGCGGCGATCAACCGCTATCAGGCTTTGACGCGGCGCCTTGGGCTTTGGGGCCCCTTCGAATAAGTATCGCAGCAACCCAAAAAAGAAACGCCGCAGAGCCACCTCTGCGGCGTTTTTCGTTGGCTCGGGCTAGGCGTTTCCGATCAGGATGCCGGTGAGGAACACCAGGATGCCACCCACGGCGATTTGCAGGGCAGCCTTGAAAATCGGCGTATCCATATACTTGTTGCGGATCCAGGTGATGGCCGCGAGTTCGATCAGCACAATCACAATGGCCAGCGCCAAGGCCGTGTGGAATTGCGGAATGAGGAAGGGGATGGTGTGGCCGAGGCCGCCCACCGCAGTCATCACGCCGGCCGCAAGGCCGCGGATCAGCGGGTGGCCACGGCCTGTCAGCTTGCCATCATCCGAGAGGCCTTCGGCCAGGCCCATGGAAATGCCAGCGCCCACCGAGGCGGCAACGCCCACAAGGAAAGTTTGCCAGGTGTTGTTGGTGGCGAAAGCGGCGGCAAAAATGGGCGCCAGCGTTGACACAGAACCGTCCATCAATCCCACCAGGCCTGGCTGCACCACTTGCAGCAGGAACAGGCGGCGCTCAGCCTCCTGCTCATGGGCCGCGGCATCCGGCGTCACGTGGGTGAGGCCCAGCTTGTCGGCAAGGGATTCATGGCCCTTTTCGGCAGCTGCCAGGTCCTGCAACAGTTTTCGGATGGCAGGGTCTTTGGTCTGTTCCGCGGCCTGGGTGTAGAAGCGGTGATTCTCGGCCTCAACCACTTCCGCACGCTTGCGCATGGTGTCGATGCCCAGCTTGGTGATCATGTAGATCGGCCTGTGCTTCACAAAGCCATGCACATCGGCGCGGCGGATGAGCGGCACGAAATCACCGAACTTGGCGCGGTAAGCCTTGGTCAGGCGGTCGCGGTGTTCAAATTCCTCGGCCGACATTTCCATGAAAACCTTGGCGGAGGCGGGATAGGTTTGCATCAGCTCATTGGCAAACATGCCGTAAGCGCGCGCGTCATCCTCTTCCGAGGAGATGGCAAGGGCGAGGATTTCCTGTTCGGTGAGGTCTGAAAAGCTTTTCATGATGCCACCTTTTTAGAATAATTCTAAACGAAGTCCAGCGCCCAGTCTGCCCTGCTCAGGGCGTGATGCCGCAGCTTTTCAGGAATTCGGTGAACTTAGGCGTGTCTGGCAAATCAACAGGCGTGCCGCCCGTGCCAATCAGCATGACAGCCTTGCCCGGCTCCGCGTCACGCATGGCTTTCCAGAGATCACCGCCCACATCCAGGGTGATCTCAAACTGCTGGTGATAGTGCGACTTTGGGTCCTTGACTGGCTTAACCGCCACGGCCTTGTTCAGCGTCTTGCCATTGGCCTTGAAATCCGCGGTGTAGCCGGAGCCGCTCTTCTTCAAGGTGGATTTCGGCCCATCCATGCTGAAGGTCATGTCATTGTCCTCCGCCCCCAGAGGCAAAAGGACGCGTAAAGTTCTCGAGCCATCGGTGCAGGTGACATGGGTGAGCATATATTCTTCAGAAACCAGCGTGCCGTCCACGCCCATCTTGAAGTCATAGACTGAGGCGCCTTTCACCCGGGCAAAGCTTTCGGCCACATCTTCCTTTTCCTGAGCCAAGGCGGGAATCGAAAGGGCCAGTGCGGATGCGAGAATGGCGGGGATGAGTTTCATGAAATGCTCCTGCTCACGGCAGGAGCATCACTCAATTCTCGTCCATCTTCAAGGCGGCGATGAAAGCTTCCTGCGGGATTTCGACCTTGCCGAATTGCCGCATCTTCTTCTTGCCTTCCTTCTGCTTGTCGAGAAGCTTGCGCTTGCGGCTGATGTCGCCGCCATAGCATTTGGCGGTCACGTCCTTGCGCAAGGCAGAAATGGTCTCGCGCGCCACGATCTTGCCGCCGATTGCCGCCTGGATCGGAATGTTGAACATGTGCTTGGGGATCAAGTCCTTGAGCTTCTCGCACATGCCGCGCCCGCGCTGTTCGGCGCGGCTGCGGTGCACGATCATCGACAGTGCGTCCACTGGCTCGGCATTCACCAGCACGCTCATCTTCACCAGATCAGCCTCTTCATAGCCGATCATCTTGTAGTCGAAGCTGGCATAGCCGGAGGAGACGGATTTCAGCCGGTCATAGAAATCGAACACCACTTCATTGAGCGGCAGGTCATAGATCACCATGGCGCGGCTGCCGGCATAGGTCAGCTGTTTCTGGCGGCCGCGCCGGTCTTCGCACAGCTTGAGAACCGAGCCCAGATATTCATCTGGCACCAGGATCTGCGCCTCAATCCAGGGCTCTTCCATGCTTTCAATCAGCGTCACATCCGGCATGTCGGCCGGATTGTGCATCATGATCTGCGTGCCATCGCGCATGTTGAGCTTGTAGATGACGCTCGGCGCGGTGGTGATGAGATCAATGTTGAACTCGCGCTCCAGCCGCTCGCGGATGATCTCGAGGTGGAGCAGGCCAAGGAAGCCGCAGCGGAAGCCAAAGCCCAGGGCGGCCGAGGTTTCCATTTCAAAGGAGAAGCTGGCGTCATTGAGCCGAAGCTTGGCCATGGCGTCGCGCAGGTCTTCAAAGTCGGCCGCATCGACGGGGAAGAAGCCAGCAAACACCACACTTTGCGCCTCGCGGAAACCGGGCAGCGGGGCATCGGCGGGGTTCTTTTCGTCGGTGATCGTGTCACCCACGCGCGTGTCCGCCACCTGCTTGATCTGCGCCGTGAAGAAGCCGATTTCGCCGGGGCCCAGGCTTTCGACGATTTCCTTCTTGGGGCGGGAGACGCCAACACGGTCCAGCACATATTGGCCGCCGGTGCCCATCAGCTTCACCTTCTGGCCCTTGCGCAGCTCGCCATCAATGACGCGGGCGAGAACGACCACGCCGAGATAGGGGTCATACCAGGAGTCCACCAGCAGCGCCTTCAGCGGCTTGTTGATGTCGCCCTTCGGCGCGGGCAGCTGCGTGACGATGGCTTCCAGCACATCGGGCACGCCCACGCCTGTCTTGGCGGAAATGGGAATGGCGCCGGAGGCATCAATGCCGATCACATCCTCAATCTGCTGGCGGATGCGTTCCGGCTCAGCAGCGGGAAGATCGACCTTGTTGAGGACCGGCACGATTTCAAGGTTGTTGTTGATGGCCTGGTAGACGTTGGCCAGCGTCTGGGCTTCCACGCCCTGGCTTGCGTCCACCACCAGCAGCGCGCCTTCGCAGGCGGCGAGAGAGCGCGAGACTTCATAGGCAAAGTCCACATGCCCGGGCGTGTCGATCAGGTTCAGCACATAGGTTTTGCCGTCCTTGGCCTTGTAGTCGAGACGAACGGTGTTGGCCTTGATGGTGATGCCGCGTTCACGCTCCAGATCCATCGAGTCGAGGATCTGGTCCTGCATCTCGCGATCTGACACCGCACCGGTGAGCTGGATGATGCGGTCCGCCAGCGTGGATTTGCCGTGGTCAATATGCGCAATGATCGAGAAATTGCGGATGAGGGAGATGTCTGTAGCCATTTGGGCGGTGTTTGGCAGGGCGGGGGGGCGAGGTCAAGTTTTACGCGTTGCAGCCAATGCCATTGAATCCTATCCTCCCCCCCTTTGCGGGGGAGGTGGCGCGGAACGCGCCGGAGGGGGGATGGAATTAAGAGCCAAAGCGCGCCAGCTACGCAAATCCATGACCCATGAAGAGGTCAAGCTATGGCTGCAGCTCAAATTCCTGAACAAGCGCGGTGCACACTTTAGGCGCCAAGTGCCATTAGATGGATACATCCTCGACTTCGCCGATTTCAAATTTCGGATCATTATCGAGGTTGACGGCTCACAGCATTCTGAACCCGAAGCAGAGCAACGAGATCGCTACCGAGATCGCCATTTTGAGGCGGCGGGCTTTCGAATTCTGCGTTTTTGGAATTTTCAGATCAATCGAGAAATGGACGGCGTGATTGGCGCAATCGAGAACGCGTTAAAGTAGTCCCCCTCCGTCAGCTTCGCTGACACCTCCCCCGTAAAGGGGGAGGATAATTGAGTTATCGCAATGCCTTCAAATGCTGGAGCAGGCCGATCGTCGAGCCATCCAGCCCTTCCACCTTCTTGCCTTCCACGGCGGGCTGCAACCCCGTGGCCAGTTCCTTGCCGAGTTCCACGCCCCATTGGTCAAAACTGTTGATGCCCCAGATCACGCCTTCCACGAACACGCGGTGTTCATAAAGCGCGATCAGGCGGCCCAAGGTAAAAGGGTCCAGCTTCTTGTAGGCCAGGGTGAGGGACGGGCGGTTGCCGGTGAACACCCGGTGCGGCGCCAGCGCTGCGGCTTCCTTCCTGCTCTTGCCGGCGGCCAGCAGCTGCGCCTCAGCTTCTTTCAAGGTGCGGCCCTTCATCAAGGCCTGGCCCTGCGCCAACACATTGGCGACGAGCAGCGTGTGATGCACCGGAATGCCAATTTCATGCGGCTCGGCGGCGATCAGGAATTCAACCGGCACAACATCGGTGCCCTGATGCAGAAGCTGGAAGAAGGCGTGCTGGCCATTGGTGCCGGGCTCGCCCCAGACCACGGGCCCGGAATGGGCTTTCAGCGCCTTGCCATCCTTGGACACGCGCTTGCCGTTTGACTCCATGTCCAGCTGCTGCAGATAGGCGGCAAAGCGCGACAGGCGCTGGTCATAGGGAATGATGGCGCGGCTGCCGAAATTGCACACATTGCGGTGCCAGATGCCCAGGAGGCCCAGCAGCAGCGGCAGGTTCTTCTCGGCGGGTGCGGAGGCAAAATGCTGGTCCATGGCATGGCCGCCGCGCAGGAAATCCATGAAGTTGCGCGGGCCCACGGCAATCATCACTGGCAAGCCGATGGCTGACCAGATGGAATAACGCCCGCCCACCCAATCCCAGAAGCCGAAGGTGCGCTTCTCGGAAATGCCGAAGGCCTTCACCTTGTCCAACGCCGTGGAAACCGCGCAGAAGTGATCGCCCACCGCGGCCTCGCCGAGCTTTTCCACCAGCCAGCCGCGGGCGGTCCTGGCGTTGGTCATGGTCTCGATGGTGGTGAAAGTTTTGGAGGCGACGATGAACAGCGTGGTCTCGGCCTTGAGGTCCTTCAGCGTGTCGGCGATATGCGCGCCATCAACGTTGGAAACATAATGAAGGCGCGGGCCATCATGATAGGGCGCCAGCGCCAGCGTGGCCATGGCGGGCCCAAGGTCTGAGCCGCCAATGCCGATATTGACGACATCGGTGATCTTGCTCTTGCGGATTTCCTCGGCAAAGGCCGCCATGGATTCAAGAACATCATGCACATCATGCACCACGTTGTGGCCATTGACGAAAACGATCTCGGATTTCGGGCGGCGCAGCGCGGTGTGCAGAACGGCGCGGTGCTCGGTGGTGTTGATGATGTCGCCGCGCATCATGTGGTCGCGCGCCGCTTCCACCTTGGCCGTCTTGGCCAGGGCCTGCAGCAACTGCATGGTCTTGGCCGAAACGCCGCATTTGGAATAATCCAGCAGCAGATCGTCGGCCCGCGCCGAGAATTTCTCGAAGCGCTGCGCATCCTTGGCGAAGACCTTGCGCATGTCGAGGCGTTGCGCCTTGTGGTGGGCCTTGAGGTTTTTGAGTGCCGTCGCCGTTGCTGGATTCATGGCCTATCCCCTGAGTGTTGCACCAACCGCCTTGTTTGCCGCCGCCACGATCTTAGCAGAGATCGCGGCGATGTCTTCCTCGGTGAAGGTTTTGTCCTTCGGCTGCAGCGTGACTTCCACAGCTAGCGATTTTTTGCCGCCTTCGAGTTGATACACGTCAAAGACCTGCGCATCGGCAATCACAACCTTGTCCACGCCCTTGACGGCCTTGACCAGCTCGGCCGCCTGCACCTTGGCTTCGACGACGAAGGCAAAATCGCGCGACACGGGCAGCAGGTCTGAAATCACAAGGGCCGCGCGGCTGGCCGACTTCTGCTTGGAAGCCGGCAAGGCGTTGAGGATCACCTCAAACGCCACCAGCGGCCCCTTCACATCCATGGCTTGCAGGATGCGAGGATGAATCTCACCAAACATGGCAATCTTGTTTTGCGGGCCCAGCTGAATGGTGCCCGAGCGGCCGGGATGATACCAGGCGGCAGCGCCTTGGACGACTTGCATCGAAGAAGCGGCAAGGCCGCAGGCCTCGATCACCGCCAAGGCATCGGCCTTGGCGTCGAAGGCATCAACATTGCGCGCGCCACCATTCACGTTGCGGGCCAAGAAGGCCCCGCGCCGCACACCGCCCGCACGCAGGGTTTCATCCTGCAGCCGGTCTCCCACATAGGCATGGCCCACTTCGGAAAGCTGCACGTCACCAAAGCCGCGCGCGGCGTTGCGGCCGGCGGCAGCAATCAGGTTGGGCAAGAGCGAGGGCCGCATGTCCGACAGTTCGGATGAAATCGGGTTGCCGAGCTTCAGCTCCGGCTGGCCACCGCCAAACAGCTTGGCCTGCGCCTCGGGCAGGAAGGCCCAAGTGACGCATTCATTGAAACCACGCGATGCCAGCGCCCGGCGCGACGCCAGCATGCGCTTTTGCAAGGCGTTGAGAATGGGCCGGGCGATGTCATGCGGGCGGCTCATGGCGGCGGACGGCACATTGTCCAGCCCATGGATGCGGCAGACTTCTTCCACCAGATCTGCTTCGCCATGCACATCTGGCCGCCAGCTTGGCACCTGTGCCACGCCATCGTCAGAGGTGGCAAAGCCGAGATCACGCAGAATGCGCAGTTGCTCCGCCCACGGAATATCAACGCCACCGAGGGACTTCACCCGCGTCTTGCGCAAGGTGAAGCTGCGGGCGGTATCGGGAACCTGTCCGGCGATAACCAGTTCGGAAGCCTCACCGCCGCAGAGATCAAGGATCATGCGCGTGGCGATTTCAGCGCCAACTTGCGTGAAGGCCGGGTCCACCCCGCGCTCGAAGCGATAACGCGCGTCGGAGTGAACGGCGAGCTTTCGGCCGGTGGCCGCCGTGGCGCGCGGTTCAAACCACGCGGATTCGAGGAACACATTGGTGGTGGCATCCGAGCAGCCGCTCTCTTCGCCGCCCATGATGCCGGCGATCGCTTCAGGCTTGGCGTCATCGGCAATCACTGTCATGCCGCTGGCCAGCGCATAGGTCTTGCCATCCAGCGCCAATATGCTTTCGCCATCTTTCGCGCTGCGGGCGGTGATGTTGCCATGGGTCTTGCCGGCATCAAACACATGCAGCGGACGCGCATAGGTGAAGGTCATGTAGTTGGTGATGTCCACCAGCTTGGAAATGGGGCGCAGGCCAATGGCGCGGAGCTGGTCCTGCAGCCACTTGGGTGAGGGCCCATTCTTCACGCCCTTGAAATAGCGGCCCACGAACAGCTTGCAGCTGTTGCCATCACCCGCAATGGACACGGAAATGGGAGACGTGAAAGTGCCCTTCACGGGTTCGGCCTTCAACGGCTTCAACTTGCCAAGACCCTTGGCGGCAAGATCCCGCGCAAGGCCATAGACGCCAAGCGCGTCTGGCCGGTTGGCGGTGACCTTGATGTAGATCATCGGGTCATTGAGGCCCAACGCCACGGCGGCTGGCGTGCCCACCGGGAAATCGCCCTGCACTTCAATGATGCCGTTGTGTTCGTCGGAGAGCAGCAGCTCGCGCTCCGAACACATCATGGCCTGGGATTCAACGCCACGGATGGTGGCTGGCGCGAAGACCGATTGGTTCACAGGAATGACGGCGCCGGGCAGCGCGATGATCGCCTTGATGCCGGCGCGCGCGTTGGGCGCACCGCAGACCACCTGCTTGATGCCCTGATCGGTTTCCACCTTGCAGAGGCGCAGCTTGTCAGCATTCGGATGCTTCTCGGCTTCCTGCACATGGGCCACCTTGAAGGCGGCAAGGTCCTTGCCACGGTCCGAAACCTCTTCAACTTCAAGGCCAACGCCGATGAGGCCCTCAAGGATTTCATCAAGCGAGGCCGTGGTGTCGAGATGCTCTTTGAGCCAGGAGAGGGTGAATTTCATATTTTGGAATCCAGGAGATCAACTTTCAGGGTGTGCGTTCTGATGGCGAGGCAGCCACGGTGAAACAGGCGAGGACCTGCAGGATAGAGACAGGAAGCCAAGTGATGCGTTCGATGCCACTTGAGGTGAGCATGTTCCCAAGCACGCTCCACAACCCGATTGCGAGGGGCGCCAAAAGTGCCCAGCGCGGAAACCTGAATGCCCTGGCAAACCCCAGTTCCGCCTGTGCTGCCACAATAGCCGTCAGAAATGCTAAAACGAAAATGGCCATTGCCGACGCCAAGCGCATCGCGGGTGGCAACTGGCCGGGATAGGCGCCGCCCCAGGCGGCTGCGCCCCAAGGTGCGCCCAATGCCAAGGCGAGTTGAAACAGGCACACCACCGCATTCAGCGCGAGATAGATCTTGGCCGCAAGCTTTGCCGCTTTCATGGTGTCCTTCCTGCCTCACGAACTGAGGCCTCCGGCCAGAGTAGGAACCTGCAAAGCACGGAAGCCATAGTGCCTCAGCCAGCGCAGGTCGGATTCGAAGAAGGCGCGCAGGTCGGGGATGCCATATTTCAGCATGGCCAAACGGTCGAGGCCCATGCCGAAGGCAAAGCCCTGCACCTTGTCCGGGTCCAGCCCGCCAGCCTTGATGACATTGGGATGCACCATGCCGCTGCCCAGAATTTCCAGCCACTTGTCGCCGGTGCCGATCTTCAGCTGGCCGCCTTCGCGCGCATATTGAATGTCCACCTCCATCGAAGGCTCGGTGAAGGGGAAGTGCGAGGCGCGGAAGCGCATCTTCACTTCATCCACCTCAAAGAAGGCCTTGCAGAATTCGGCGAGGATCCATTTCAGGTTTCCAAGATGCGTCACGTCATCCAGCACCAGGCCTTCCACCTGGTTGAACATGGGCGTGTGCGTCATGTCCGAGTCTGAGCGGAAGGTGCGGCCGGGCGCGATGATGCGGATGGGCGGCTTCTGGCTCAGCATGGTGCGGATCTGCACGGGCGAGGTGTGCGTGCGCAACACATTGCGCGTGCCATCAGGCTTTTCGTTGAAATAGAAGGTGTCATGCTCCTGCCGCGCGGGGTGGTCGGGCGGCATGTTGAGCGCATCGAAATTGTGGAAGTCGTCTTCAATATGCGGGCCCTCGGCCACGCTGAAACCGAGATCGCCGAAAATCTGCACCACCTCTTCCCAGACCTGGCTCACCGGGTGGATGGTGCCCGCGGCTTGCGGGCGCACCGGCAAGGTCATGTCCAGCGTTTCGGTGGCAAGGCGGGCTTCGAGAGCGGCCTCGGCGAGAACCGACTTGCGCGCGGCCAGCGCCTCGCTCACTTTGTCCTTGAGAACATTCAGGGCTGCACCGGCGGATTTGCGCTCTTCCGGCGCCATCTTGCCAAGGCCCGCCATGCGTTCGGAAATCGCCCCCTTCTTGCCAAGGGCAGAAACGCGCACGGCCTCTATGGCTGCCTCATCAGAAGCGGCGGCCACTTGGGCGAGAATGTCTTGTTCAAGAGCATCAAGGCTCATCAGCGATTCCTCAAAATAAAACCGGGCTCAATGGCGTTTAGTGCGCCAGTGAAGCCCGGTCAAAGCTCAGAGTGATTGTGAAGGCTTAAGCTGCTTGCGCAGCCTTGGCCTTGTCAACGAGAACGGCGAAAGCCGCCTTGTCGTGAATGGCGATGTCCGCGAGAACCTTGCGGTCAACCACAATCCCGGCCTTGTCCAGGCCGTAGATAAATCGGCCATATGTGAGGCCGAGTTCGCGGGTGGCAGCGTTGATGCGCTGGATCCACAGGGCGCGGAAATTGCGCTTCTTGCGGCGGCGGTCACGGTAGGCATATTGGCCGGCCTTTTCCACGGCCTGAACGGCGACGCGGAAAATGTTCTTGCGGCGGTTGAAATAGCCTTTGGCGGCCTTGATGGTTTTCTTGTGGGAACGGCGGGCGACAACGCCGCCTTTTGCGCGTGGCATGGTGCGTGTCTCCTCTTACTTGGCCAGATAGGGCATGTGGATCTTGACCAGGCGTTCATCGCCTGCGGCCAGAACCATAGTGCCGCGCTGATTGCGGATCTGCTTGTTGGTGCGCTTGATCATGCCGTGACGCTTGCCGGCGGCGCCAGCTTTGACACGGCCAGAGGCCGTCACCTTGAACCGCTTTTTGGCAGCGGACTTGGTTTTCATTTTGGGCATTTTGCTTTTCCTTTAGAGCATTAAAATTCGCCGCCATGGCATGCCCTTACACAGGCCAGGCGACTTGAAACCCCACAATTTAAGTGAAGTGGCCGGGGATAAAGCAGAAAACCTGCGGGCTGGCAAGTGCGGCAGCTCCACCCCTGCCCGCCATTCACGATTTCCTAACCAGCCAGTGCAATCAGCCGTTGCCTCGCGGGCGCGTTAACTTTTGTGAAACAACCATTACAGCATATTCATGACACAAATGTAATAAACCACTTGGACAGCAACGGAGGTCAGCATGAAGCGGTTTTTGAAGGATGAATCTGGTGCAACGGCCATCGAATACGGCCTGATTGCCGCGGCGATGGGCGTGGCGCTGGTGGCCGTGGCCCCCAAGCTGGCCAGCCAGATGACGGTACAGTTCTCCAACCTGGGCAGCCATATCGCCTCGGGCAAGTGACCCTTTCCGTGGTGTGCGGCAGCTTTGGTGGCTGCCGCTTCCGCGCAAAAGGCATTTCTTCAATTCCGCCAGGTGCGTTGAGGGAAAAGTAACTACAACTCTCAGTAGGTGTTGCCGGGTTTTGCCTGTTAACTTTCGTGCAAGCTACATTGCTTCATAGTCATGACATTCCTGTAATGGAACTTTTCGCGATTTGGGCAAGCTGGGAGTTTGATATGAAGCGTTTTTTGAAAGATGAGTCTGGTGCAACTGCCATTGAATATGGCCTGATTGCCGCAGCCATGGGTGTTGCCCTGGTTGCCGTGGCGCCGAAGCTGGCGAGCCAGATCACCGTTCAATTCTCGAGCCTTGGCAGCCACATAGCCACCGGCAAGTAAACACGCTTCCGGCGTTTTGATGATGCGGCGGCAACCTCAGATATTGCCGCCGTTTACATTTGTTTTACCATGCATGCGCTGCTGGATGAGAAGCAGTTCATAAAGGCCTAACAGCGGCAATTTGAGGGAAGCTGGAAAGGTTTTGGCGAGTTTTGGGGTGCTTTTTGGGCGTCAGAAAGCGAGACCAAAACCATGATCAAGAAATTCCTGAACAACGAATCCGGGGCCACTGCCATCGAATACGGGCTCATTGCGGCCGCCATGGGCGTGGCGCTGGTGGCCATCATGCCGGTTCTTGCGAGCCAGATCACCGTGCAATTTTCAAGCCTGGGCAGCCACATCGCCTCGGGCAAATGACCTATCGGGGCGGCCGGCCTTGTGGCTTGGCCGCCCATTCCTGCCATCCGCGCGCTGGCTAGACAGGCAGCAGGCCGCGAGGGGTCACCCTTCCAGTGGCGCGGCGGACGGCGGGCCTCAATTCCCCTGCACCAGTAACGGAAAGCTCGAGGCCCTGGTGCTCCAGTGCCCAGGCGAGGTTGCTGCCGGACGGCTGGCAAAGCACCAGCGCTGCCTGAGCGCGCTCATGGAGGCTTGAGCTTGAGGCAGTTATGAACTGGCGCAGGGCGCGCCTGAGCTTGCGGTTGGCGTTCCAGCGAAGCAGAGAACCCCAAAGCCGGCCGGCATCACGCATCGCCGCTTCATGCATCGCATAATCACGCATCTTGCACCTATTGTATCTATTGTATCGCCATATTCTGGCTTGATAATTGCGAATTTCTTGATACATTGCTTGGGAACCTCAAACAATTGAAACATTGTTCCCATGACAATTTGGATCCCAACACTCGACCGTTCCAAGCCGCTTTACCTGGCCATAGCCGATGCGATGGCGCGGGATGTCGAGACCGGCCTTTTGGCGCGGGGCGACAGGTTGCCACCGCAGCGGGATTTGGCCTGGAAGCTGGGGGTGACACTTGGCACGGTCACCCGCGCCTATCGTGAGGCTGAATTGCGCGGGCTGCTTTCGGGCGAAGTGGGGCGCGGCAGCTTCGTGCGGCTGGAAAGCCCGGTTCCCCCGCTTTCAGGCCTGCCGGCTGACCAGTTTGAACAGATTGACCTCAGCCATGCCATTCCGCCGCCGGTGATCACGCCCCAGGAATTTGACCAGGCGCTGGTTTCGGTGATGCGGGACCCCAAGAAGCTTGGCCTGCTCGACTATTCCCCGCCCGAGGGTTTTGCCCAACACCGGGCAATGGCAGTGCAATGGCTGAAGCGTTCCGGGATCGACGTTGATGAGCGCGATGTGTTCATCACGGCCGGGGCGCAGCTGGGTTTGCTGTTGGCCCTGCAGGCCAATGCGGCACCGGGCGAGAGGGTGATGGCGGAGACCATCAACTATGCGCTGCTGCGCTCCACCTTCAAGGCGGCCAATGTTGAGCCCTTGTGCCTGGGCCAGGATCAGGAGGGGCTGCTGCCGGACGCTCTTGAAAAGGCGGCGGCCAACGGCCAATCCCGGCTGCTTTATCTTGTGCCAACGCTGCAGAACCCCACCACCCACACCATGAGCCGGCAAAGGCGCGATGAAATTGTCGCCATTGCCCGCAAGCATGATGTCATAATCATTGAGGATGACATTTTCCGCCTGCTGGATGACCGTGTGCAGCCGCCGACCTTCTATTCCCTGGCGCCGGAGCGCACGGTGCATGTCACTGGCCTCTCCAAGACCATGGCGCCAGGCCTGCGGCTGGGGCTTGTGGCGACGCCGCGGGGCCATGACAGGCTGCTGCGCAGCCACCTGCGCTCGATGAGCCCGCGCAGCGTGGGGCTGGCCGGCGAAATGGCGCGGCATTGGATTTCATCCGGCAAGGCCGATGACATTCTGGCGCGGATCCGGCTGGAACTGGCGCGGCGGCGGGCCGCCTTCCTTGAGGTATTCAAGGATTTCAACTTGCACTGCGCGCCGGGGGCGCCCTTTGCGTGGCTGGAACTGCCGCCGGACTGGAACGGCAGCCGGTTTGCCGCGGCCCTGCGCGTGCGGCGCATCCTGGTGACGCCGGGTTCGGCCTTTGACCTTTCGGGCAAGCAACAGGGCAACCAATTTGTGCGCATTTGCTTTGGCAGCCCACAAACGCATTGGCGGCCGCTACAAAGTTTCGAAACGATACTTTCTATCCTTCATGCTGGCGATGATGAGAATTTTGCGCCAGTTGCCTGATCTGGGCGCCCAAGCCTGCAGTGGATTTTAGGCATTACTCGATACCAATATTTCCAGCATTTGGCGAAGATCTTCGAATTTCTCCTCGCCGACGAGTGCGGCCAGATCAGCTTCAACGGCGAGGATTTGCTGCTGGGCGGTCTTTTGCGCCAAAGCGCCACGCGCGGTGACGCCAACCAGCTTGTCGCGCCGGCTGCCCGGTAAAGCGCGAACCTCGACAACACCGAGCGTCACCAGCCGCTGCACCGAGGCCTGCACGGTTTGGCGGCTCACGCCCAGTTCACGCGCAACTTCCGAAATTGACATCTCTGACCGCGCCGCCGTGACAAATACCCGGATGTCGGACGGGCGCACCTTCTCATAGGGGGTGCCCTTGCGGCGCTCGGCGATCTTGCGGTCCATGATCTCGCCGAGAAAGTAGACAAGGCTGCGGAGGTTGTTGCGCGCTGGTCCGGCCGAAGGAATGTCAGTCATGACTTACAATACCGTCTCATGCAGAAATTGCAATGGCCGATGCCTGCTCTTTTGTCAGTCTTAATTGACAATATGCTGCACTGCAACTAGATCGGCCCCGTCAATGCAAATTGACCCATCAGGAAAGCGACGCTCCCCAGCACGGTGGATTGGCAGAGATGCCGCCCATCGAACGCTTTCATTTTGGAGCTGCCCCTCTGACACCGGGGGCCAGAAGGGTGGCAGGGTTGACGGTATGCCCATTCCGTCAACCCACTCTTCCCCTTTTCAGGCCGCGCTATTCGGCGCCAAAGGCCTTGGCCACTTCCGGGCGCAAATCCATCAGCATGGCATCTGCCAGTGAAGCATGGCCCTCGGCGCTGGGGTGCATGGCCCCGGTGGTTTCGGTGAAATCGCGGGCAGAAGACACCTCATCAATCGCGCCATAGCGGTCAATCACCTTCTGGTTCATCACCATGAAAGCATCATTGATGGTGCGCACCCAGCGCTGGCGCAGGGCATAGGGATAATTCTGCGTCGCGGGATCATAGGGGCGCCAGCCCGTGCCTTGGCCGAAAATGCCGGATTGGCAGGATTGCGTCGGGCGCGAGGCCTTGCCCCAGCACGGCACCATCAAAACCTCGGCAGGGTCATCCAGCCTGTCCTGGCGCTGGGCGCAGAAGCCATGGCCGCGGAAGGGCTTGTCGGCATAGGCCCGTGTCGCAAAGGTCCAACCATTGGCCTCAGCCAGCTGCTTCATCTTGTCATGCAGCACCGAAAGCTGCGCATGCGCTGCCTCCAGCTTGTCCTGCCGCACGACAAGCCAGTTGCTGAACCTGTCCAGCGACTGGTTGGCGGGGAAGGCATCCTCAGGCTCGCCGCCATTGCCGGAGGCGCGGCAGGTCCCGCCATTCTCATCGGCCAGAATGTCGGGATAGGCGGTGAGCACCACGCGGGACGAGTCATACTCAAAGCCTTCGGTCTTCAGTGGCACGGCCTTTTCCAGCTGACGCGCAAGGCGTTCATAGGCCTGCGGCAGGATCGAATCCATGTTGGCCGCAAACTGGCCAGGGGAAACGGTGGCCCCAAGCCAGCCTGCCAGGCGCGTGACCGGCCCATTGCGCAAGGTGGCCCAGCTCACCAGATTGGCAAAGCCAATGTCATTGCCGCCGATGGACAGGAACACGAAATCGACATTGCGCTTGAACTGCTGGCCCGGACAGGTCCACAGCCCGCCTTGCCATTGCGGCTGAACCTTGCAGAGCTCTCGCAGCAGCCAGGAGAATTCGGAATCGTTGCGGCCGCCAGAAAGCGCCTGCACATCAGGGTTCTGGGCGCTGGCATCGCTGCTTTTGTATTCAACATAGGTTTGCGGGCCGATCAGGCCTTTTTCCACTGCAGCACCTGAACAGGCATAGCCAAGATAGGTCACGGCGCCATGCGGGTTCTCTATGGCCATCTGCAGGGCGGCGCGCAATTGATACGAATAGAGCGAGCGGTGGCACAGCTTGTCGAGCCAGCGGGCAGAGCCTGCGGCGCTGTCATTGAGCCGGGCGGGATAGAGGTTTTGCACGCGCCTGCTCTCATCAAGCTGCACGGGCACATCGGGGTTGCCTTCACCGGAGGCAAAACTGTCGCCGAGGCCCACCACCAGCAAATCCTTCACGTGGATGTCGGTGCTTATCGGCCTTTCACCCTCCACATTGACGGAAACCGTCGCACCGTCGGGATAAGGAATGGTGGTGCGGATCGGCTCATCGCAAGGCGCTTGTTGCTCGGCATCGTCGCCCACATGCCAATGGCAGATGAATTCAGACACCAGCTTGCCGCCCTGCAGCGGCTTCAGTGCGATTTCCACCTCATGGCCGGTTGGGTTGATATAGGCGTCAACACCGCCACAGGCCGCATGGGTGCGCGACTTGCTGTCATAACAGGTGCCATCCACCGCCCTTGCGGCCCAGCCCTGCCAGTTGAACTTGCTGCGCAGGAAGTTGGTGAAGGGAATGCGCCGGTCATTCAGCACATGCTCAATGCCCAGAACCGAGCTGTTGTAATAGAACATGGCATTGTCTTCGGTGGAGGCATTGCGCGTTGAGACATGCTGGCCATATTGGCGCCAGGCCTGCTCCTGCTGCTGGAACAGCGCCTCATCCTTGAAGAAGCGAAAGCGGTTGGCCACCTTCCAGACAATCTGGACATTGCTGGTCGTGAGGGTTTCAGCCCGCGCGGCGTGAAGCCCCAGCAGGGTGAACATGAACAAAAAGCAAATCAGGCGCCGCATCATCATGGCCTGCCCTTTGGCAAGCCGGGATGGTGTGATTATGGCAAAGGCGGCGCGCAAACACCGGCGCTGGTTTATTTGGTGGATTTCGGGGCCAGGATCATGATGATCTGGCGGCCTTCGAAGCGCGGCTCAAGCTCCACCTTGGCGATGTCGACCGTGTCGGCCTTCACCTTGCCCAACAACTTGTGGCCCAGTTCCTGGTGATCCATTTCACGGCCGCGGAAACGCAGCGTCACCTTGACCTTATCGCCCTCTTCAAAGAAGCGCTTGGCGGCTTTCAGCTTCACGTCATAGTCATGATCATCGATCATGGGACGCAGCTTGATTTCCTTGATTTCAACAACGCGCTGCTTCTTGCGCGCTTCGGCCAGACGCTTCTGCTCCTGGAACTTGAACTTGCCATAGTCGAGAATCTTGGCCACCGGCGGCTTGGCATCGGGAGAAATCTCAACCAGATCGAGGCCCGCCTCTTCGGCCATGATGAGGGCTTGCCGTGTCGGCACCACGCCGACATTGTTGCCGGTGGCATCAATCAGGCGCACATCGCGCGAGTCAATGCGGTGGTTGATCTTGTGGGCCTCTTCCTTTTGGGCGGGTTGGTTGGCCTGACGCAGCGGGGCGGGTTTTCTGGGCGGAATGCTCAAGTAGTTCTGTTCTCCAAATTCAGGGGCCCGGCTTGTGGTTGCGAATCCGGCCGCCCCTTGTTAGCGAGGGGGTTAGACCGCGAAACCGGGGCTTTCGTCAAGCCGCCGCCTGCAAAAATCGGAGTTGGTTGAAACCATGGCACAGGTGCTGAAAGACAGGGCTTTGGCCGGGATTGAGCTGGCTTATCAGGTGGATGGCAGCGCTGACGCCTATGGCCCCTGTGGCTTTCTTTTTTTGGGCGGTTTCAAATCCGACATGACCGGCAAGAAAGCCGAGGCCCTGGCCGAGCTGGCGCGCAGCACCAGGCGGCGGGCCTTGCGCTTTGATTATTCCGGCCATGGCCAATCTGGCGGGGCCTTCACCGATGGCACGATCAGCGCCTGGCTGGAGCAATGCCTTCACATGTTCATCGCCCACACCCACAGCAAGGTTGTGGTGGTGGGCTCTTCCATGGGCGGCTGGCTGGCGCAGCTTCTGGCCCGCAAGCTGCGGCTTGAAGACCCGCAGGCCTTCAAGCGGCTGGCCGGGCTGGTGCTGCTTGCCCCGGCCACGGACATGACACAGGAGCTGATGTGGAACAGCTTCGATGAAAGGGCGCGGGCCGCCTTGCGGGCTGAAGGCGTGTTCCGCGTGCCGTCCGGCTATGGTGAACCTTATGAGATCACCGCGCGCCTGCTGGCCGACGGGCTGGGCCACCAGCTGCTGCGCGACGGGTTGCAACTGCCCTTCCCGGTCCGCATCCTGCAAGGCACCGAAGACCCGGACGTGCCCATGGCCCATGCGTTCAAGACCTTCGAGGCCCTGCAGGGGCCAGACATCACGCTCACGCTGATCAAGGGGGGCGATCACCGGCTTTCCAGCCCCAGCCAGTTGCGGCTGATCTGCGATGCCGCGCTTAACCTTGCCGAACGTGCAGATGGGGTGAATTTCTGAAGATCGCTGCCAGCCCTTCGCGGTAGGTGGGGTATTTCAGCTGGTAGCCCAGCTCCTGCTTGATGCGTCGGTTCGAGACCCGCTTTGATTCATCATAGAAGCTCAGGGCCATGGGCGAGAGATTGGCTTCCGCAATCGGAACTTCCGGTGGCGGGGCGATGCCCAGCAAGCTTGCCGCGAAGGCGACCACATCCTGCGGCGGGCAAGGCTCATCATCGGCGACATTGTATATGCGGCCTGGATTGGACTTGGCCATGGAGGCCGCCAGAACACCGGCGATGTCTTCAACATGGATGCGGCAGAAAACCTGTCCGGGCTTGACCACCCGCCTTGCGCTGCCCTCCAGAAGCGCTTCAAGCTGGCTGCGGCCCGGCCCGTAGATGCCGGGCAGGCGGAACACTTGCGCGCCCAGCGCCAGCCATTGCGCCTCGGCCAATGCGCGCGCCCTGGCGCGGGACGATGACGGGTTCAGCGGCGTTTCCTCATCCACCCAGCCGCCGCCGTGGTCACCATAAACGCCGGTTGTGGACAGATAGGCCAGCCAGGTGAAAGGGCGCGCCAAGCTGCCAGCAAATTTGGCAACAGCCGCATCTCCCTTTAGCCCCGGTGGAATGGAACAGAGCAAGTGGGTGACACTGGCGGGAATTCCGGCCAGCTCATCAAACAGCAAGCCTTCATAACCTTGCGCCGCGATGGCGGCGGCGCCTTCCTGCGTGCGGCTGGTGCCTGAGATGCGCCACTGCGCCTTGTCGAGGGTGGCGGCCAGGGTGGCGGCGGTGAAGCCGAAGCCGAGGCAGAAAAGGTGGTTCATGCCGCAAGCTCCTGCAGCGCCCAAGCCGCAGCTTCGCGCAAGACGGGCGAAGCTTCGCTCAAATGGCTTTCCACTGCGGGGCGCAAGCTGATGTCGCCGCTGTTGCCGGCGGCGATCAGGCAGTTCCTGATGAAGCTTTCGCGGCCAATGCGCTTGACGGGTGAGCCTGAAAACAAAGAACGGAAGGCAGCATCATCCAGCGCCAGCAAATCACGCAAGGGAGGGGCCAGCAAATCGGCACGCGCGGCGAATTTCACTTCCTCCGCTGCTTGCGCAAACTTGTTCCATGGGCAAATGCCCAAACAATCATCGCAGCCATAGATGCGGTTGCCCATGGGCCTTCGCAGTTCAATAGGAATTGCCCCCTTGTGCTCAATGGTGAGATAGGAAATGCAGCGGCGGGCATCAATCTGGTGCGGGGCGGTGAAGGCCTGTGTCGGGCACACATCAAGACAGGCACGGCATGTGCCGCAATGGTCCTGCTCCGGCGCATCCGGGGCAAGCGCGGCATCCGTGAGGATCACGGCCAGGAAGAACCAAGACCCCAACTGGCGTGACACGAGATTGGTGTGCTTGCCTTGCCAGCCCAGCCCCGCCAGCGCCGCCAAGGGCTTTTCCATAACAGGTGCAGTATCCACGAAAACCTTCACGTCCGCGCCCGCTGCCTTGGCGAACCAGCCAGCAAGGCGCTTCAGCCTTGGCTTGATCACGTCGTGATAGTCGCGGTTCAGCGCATAGGTTGAAATGACGCCGGTGGATTTTTCCCCAAGGCGCGCGAAGACATCAATGCCCTGCCCATAAGGCATGGCCAGAACGAGGGCGGATTTTGCCTCCGGCCACATCGCATCGGGTCTGGCGCGGCGGGTCTTGGTTTCCTGCATCCACGCCATGGTGCCGTGATGGCCAGCCTCAAGAAAGGCCTCCAGATTGGCGCCAATTTCAGGCGGAAGGGTGGCTGGCGCAATGGCAAGTGCGGCAAAGCCTTCCGCATGGGCGCGGGCGCGCAGCTCGCTAACCAGATCAGAAGTCGAGATCGGCATAGCTGGCCGACGGCGCCATGCCGGGCACTGAATCTCCCAGCAGAGCCCGGAAGGCGGGGCGGGATTTGATGCGCTGATACCAGCTTTTGGCCACCAGGTTTTCGGACCAATTGACATCGCCCAGATAATCCAGCGCCGAGATGTGGGCGGCAGCGGCAAGGTCGGCCAAAGACAGCTCTTCCCCCGCCAGCCAGGAACGCTGCTCCGCCAGCCAGGCCACATAGTCCAGATGCGGCTTCAGGCGCTGCAAGCTGGCGCGCACGCGGGCCATGTCAGGTGCGGCAGAACCGGGCATGAAGCGCTTGACCACCTTCTCAGTGAGCAGGGGTTCAGACACTTCAGTATAGAATTTCACATCAAACCAGGCGACGAGGCGGCGGATCTCGGCCCGCGCGATGGCATTGCCTGGCAACAGCGGCCGGCCTTCGCCCTGCTCTTCCAGATATTCGCCCAAGGCTTCCACACCGCAAATGGCCGCGCCGGACTCTTCCAGCAGGACCGGCAAGAGGCCCGAGGGGTTGTGATCCAGCAGAACGCGGCTGGGGGCCCAGGGGCGTTCATCCACCAGCGCCACGGGCTGACCCTTCTCAGCGAGGCTGAGGCGGATGCGGCGGCTGTAGGGATCAAGGACGAAATGGTGCAGTTTGGCCATAGGCGAGGTTGTTTGTATCACGAAATATTAATGGTTGGGCCGCCATTCAGGACAGAATTTTGCGGATATAAGGCCTCGGCCGCGGCGCAGCAAGCGATTCCGGCCCAGACCACTCAGGATTGGAACCGGCATGTCACTCTTGCAAATCATTGTTCTGGCTCTCATTCAGGGCATCACCGAATACCTGCCCATTTCCTCTTCCGGCCATTCGATCCTGGTGCCCGCCCTCACCGGCTGGCCCGACCAGGGCGTGCTGACTGACGCCATCACCAACCTGGGCACACTGTTTGCCACCACCATCTATTTCTGGCGCGACGTGCTGACCATGCTGCGGGGCCTGTTGGACGTTGTGATGCGCCAATCCACGGCTGCCTCCCGTCTGGTCATCAATGTCATCATCGCCACCATTCCGGTGATTGTGCTGGGGCTGTTTTTCCACTTCACCAAACTGGATGACCATTTGCGCTATGCCGGCGTGGTGGCCTTCAATGCCGTGTTCTTCGGCATCCTGCTTTACACCGCCGATGCCTACGGGCTGAGCAGCAACAAGGTCTCCGACATCAACCCGCGATCGGCGCTGCTGTTTGGCCTGGCGCAAATGCTGGCGCTCAACCCCGGCACCAGCCGGTCCGGCGTGACCATGACGGCCGGGCGCTTCCTGGGTTTTGCCCGCTCGGATGCGGCGCGCTTTTCATTCCTGATGTCAATCCCGGCCAATGCGGCGGGTTCTGTGGTGAAAATCGGCAGCGCGCTCAAGGCCCACGAGCATATCGGCTTGGACATGATCCTGTGCGGCGTTCTCACCTTCTTCATCGGGCTTGGCACCATCCACTTCCTGATGGGCTTCATCCGCAGCCACTCATTCCTGCCCTTCGCCATCTACCGGGTGATCCTGGGCAGCGCGCTGCTCGGCCTGATCTATGCGGGCGTGCAGTTTGGCGCCGTGAACTGATCACGGCTCCATGCCCGTTCAAGCGGGCGGGTGCGTCAGGTCTGGGCGTTGGGCGCGGTGAACTGGCCGGCCTTGCGGTAGCGGTAGAGATAGCTGGGCACCACGGCCTCATAGCTGCGCGGCGCGATGCCGAAAGCCTGAAGCGTGCGGCCTTCGGCTTGCGCCTTGGCTGAGACCACATTGTCTGACTTCAGCACTTCTACCTGATCGGCGGTGATCGGCGCTTTGGGCAGCACGCCCAGCACGGTGGCCAGAAGCTTGGCCGCGCCAAACGGAATGGGCAGCAGCAGGCGCTTGCGGCAGGTGGTGGCCAGAACGAATTGCAGGATTTCACGGAAGGTCTTCACTTCCGGGCCGCCCAGTTCATAGGTTTTGCCATCCGCCACGCCACGGTCCACCAGCGTGGCCGCGGCTTCGGCAACATCGCCCACGAACACGGGCTGGAAGCGGGTGTCGCCGCCAATCAGCGGCAGTGCGGGCGAGAACCGGGCCATGGCGGCAAACCTGTTGAAGAAATCATCCTCAGGCCCAAAGATCACCGAAGGCTGCAGCACGCTGGCGCCCGGGAAGGCAGCGCGGGCCTTGGCCTCGCCTTCGGCGCGGGAAGCCACATAGGCGCTGGCGCTATCCGGCACATCCGCGCCAAGGCCGGACATGTGGATGAACACTTGCGCCTTGGCGGCCTTTGCGGCCTTGGCAACGGCTTCGGCGCCAAAGACATTGACGCCCTGATAGCTTTGGGCAGACCCTTTCTGGAAAGTGGCGGTGAGATTGATCACCGCATAGGCGCCTTCACAAGCCGCAGCGACGGAGGCGGGATAGCGCACATTGGCCTGCACCAGGGCAATCTGGCCCGGAACGCCGAAAGGCAGCACATGGCCCGCAAGGTCAGGCCGGCGGCAGGCGACGCGCACGCGGTAACCGCGCTTGGCCAGGCTTCGCACCACATGGCGGCCCACAAAGCCGGAGCCGCCGATCACTGTGATGAGTTTTTCGGAATTGGAAGATTGCACGGGGAAACCCTCAAGAGACTGCCTTTGGCTGCGCCTTTTAATGCGCCGCGCCCAAAATGCAAACCCCGGCTTCGCCTGAAGCTGCGGCTTGGCAGGATAAATTCGGCGCAATGCGCAAGGGAATCGCGGGATGGACATAAATGCGTCATTTTCCAGCGCTTTACGCGGCAGGTCTGGCACTGCGTCAATTGCCGCGCTAGACAGCTGCCGCGCTGGCCCGCGGGCCAGCACAAACACAGTTTAAAAAGGGACATTTGACCATGAAAAAGATTGTTATTGCCGCTGGCTTGTTTGCCGCTCTTTCCGTTCCGGCCTTTTCAGCCGCTGCAGCCGGCTTTTACGTGGCGCAGGACGCCAAGACCCATGCTTGCGCGGTGACTGACAAGAAGCCCGATGGCAAGGCCGCCATGGACGTGGGCACCAAGGTTTATGATTCCGAAGAAAACGCCAAGAAGGCCCTGGCCAATCTGAAGGCCTGCGCCGCCGCCCCGGCCGGTTTCTATGTCGCCCAGGACGCCAAGAGCCACAAGTGCGCCGTGGTGGACAAGGCCCCGGATGGCAAGGCCGCCATGGATGTGGGCACCAAGGTTTATGATTCCGAAGAAAACGCCAAGAAGGCCTTGGCCAATCTGAAGGTCTGCAACTAAGCCAGCTGGCGGGCTTGCCTGCCGCGGGGCGGAGGGCCTTGCGCCTTCCGCCCTTTTTCATGCGGTTTTTCAAGCCCAAGCAAAAGTTTTGGCTTCCCTGCAGGCATTGGTTGACAATGGGCGGGGCGGGCGCTTAGAAGCCCCCCAATCCTGAGATGCCCAGATGGCGGAATTGGTAGACGCACTAGTTTCAGGTACTAGCGGGTAACACCGTGGAGGTTCGAGTCCTCTTCTGGGCACCATCTTTTCCCCTCCGGGCCAAGAGCGATTGCCGGCATGCCGCCCTTCCTGCGGCGCACTTGCCGATTGGCCCCTGCTCTAGTAAGCCACGGCCAGAGGCCCAATGACCATGACCATCAAACTTTCCCGCGGCGATTTGCCTGCGGATTTTGCGCCCGGCGGCGCCATTGCGATCGACACCGAAACGCTGGGCCTGAAGCCCGCGCGCGACAAGCTTTGCCTGGTGCAGATTTCCACCGGCGACGGCAATGCCCATCTCGTGCAGATGGACCGCACCAGCTATCAGGCACCGCGCCTCAAGGCCCTGCTGGAGGATGCCGGCGTCACCAAGATCTTCCACTATGCGCGCTTTGATGTGGCGGTGCTGAAGCATTATCTCGGCGCCGAAACCAGGAACATCTATTGCACCAAGATCGCCTCGCGGCTGGTGCGCACCTATACCGACCGGCATGGGCTGAAGGATCTGGTGCGCGAGCTCTTGGGCATTGAGCTCGACAAGCAGCAGCAAAGCTCAGACTGGGGTGCGCATGTGCTGACCGAGCAGCAGAAAAAATATGCGGCAACAGACGTGCTCTATCTGCATGAACTGAAATCGCGGCTGGACCAGATGCTGGCGCGCGAAGGCCGCAGCGCGCTGGCCAAGGCGTGCTTTGATTTTCTGCCGGCGAGGGCCGAGCTGGACCTGATGGGCTGGCCGGAAGAAGATGTCTTCGCCCACTCCTGAAAACATTGGCCGCAAAGCCGAGCTGGCGCGCAACCGCGCGGCGCGTTCGCGCTTTTTCATGCGCGCCGCCGCGGTGATTGGCGTGGCGGTTGTCGTTGCCTTTCTCAGCGAAAGCCTGTTCTTCAGCGGCGGGCCGCAGAAGCCGCCGGAGCCCCCGCCGGTTCAGGCCGCCCATGTTTCCGGCGGGCTTTCCAGCTTTTCCGGCATTGATGACAATGCCAAGCCTTTCTCGGTGAAGGCACAAGAGGGCGTGCAGGACCCCAGCATTGAAACGCTCATGCACCTCAAGAATGTTTCCGGCACATTTGTGCGTAAGCTGGGCGGCGACGTGGCGGTGACGGCCGATGCGGCGGAATATGAAGTCAAGAAGAAGGATCTCAGGGTTTCCGGCAATGTGCGCTTTGAGGAGCCGGGGCGCTATGTGGCGCGGCTTTCTTCGGCAGAAGTGAACCTCGACCGGCAGAAGATCGTCACAAAAGAGCCCGTGCAAGTGGAAACAGCCGGTGCTACGGTTTCGGCGGACAGCATGGAAACATCGGAAGATGGCAAGGTGGTGATCCTGCGCGGCCATGTGAAGGCGCATTTTTCCACCGATGTTGGTGACTGAAGGGGAGGAAGACGATGGGTTTGGCCAAAACATTTTCGGCGGTGGCAATTGCCGGGCTGCTTGCCCTGCCGCTGATGCGCCATGCCGCGCATGCCGCGAGCAATGTCGATGTGGAGGCTGACTCGATGGAGATCATTGACGCCGACCACAAGACCATCTTCCGCGGCAATGTGGTGGCCAAGCGGCCGAGCGACACCATCCAGGCCGATGAGATGGTGGTTTCCTCCTCCGAGCAGAAGCAGGCCGATGGCTCCTCAAAATCCGTCACCGACTTTGTCGACGCCAAGGGCAATGTCACCATCAACACGCGCGATGCGGTGATCACCGGTGATTGGTGCAAGTTCGACGTGCTGCATGATCAATTGGTGGTGGGCGGCAATGTGAAGCTCACGCAGGGCGAATCCGTCGTGCGCGGCCAGAAGCTGAATGTCGATCTCAAGACCTTCCACCTTCAGATGTCGGGCGGGCGGGTGAGCGGCAGCTTCCTGCCGAAGTGATTTTGCCGCTCCATGGTTTCTGGCGGCCAGGTTTCATCGAATTTTAATCAAAACAGACGTTAATGGGCATGCTGAACGAAAACCGAATTTTCCGTCCCGCGCCCATGGCGCCCCGCGGCCTTGGCCACGGCGCAACCAGGGCCAGGCAGAAGCCGGTGGACGAGGGGCTCGTCGCTTCGTCGCTTGAGAAAAGCTACAAGCAGCGGCCGGTCGTGCGGGGGATTTCCCTCGCCGTGCGGCGCGGCGAAGCCGTTGGCCTGCTTGGGCCCAATGGTGCGGGCAAGACCACCCTGTTCTACATGATCACAGGGCTGATTGCCGCGGACCGGGGAACCATCAGCCTTGACGGCGCCGACATCACAAGCTTGCCCATGTATCAGCGGGCGCGCTTGGGGATTGGATATCTGCCCCAGGAAAGCAGCGTTTTCCGGGGAATGACGGTGGAAGAAAACCTGCGCGCGGTCCTCGAGCTTCATGAGCCCGACAAGGCCAAGCGCAACAGTAAGTTGCGTGAGTTGTATGATGAGTTCTCAATTGCCCATATCAGGCATTCGCCGTCTGTGGCGCTTTCTGGCGGTGAGCGTCGCCGCGTGGAAATCGCCCGAGCCCTCGCCGCAGATCCCGACTTCATCCTCCTCGACGAACCCTTCGCCGGGATTGATCCCATTGCGATCGGTGATATTCGCAAGCTGGTGCGTCAGCTCACCACTCGGGGCCTCGGGGTGCTTATTACGGATCACAACGTACGAGAAACCCTCGAAATCATTGACCGTGCGCTCATCGTCCATGAGGGCCATGTCCTGACCGAGGGCACGCCGCAGGATATTGTGACCAACGCCGACGTGCGCCGCTACTATCTGGGCGAGAACTTCCATTTCTGAAGGCGCTGCCTTGCGCCCTGCTAACCAAGCCTCAACCATGTGGCGCGAAGCCCTGCACCGGTAATGCGGCGGTGAGGCGTTTGGTATAAAACTTGCCGTCATGGCCCTGATGCAAAAACTCGCCCTGAAACAGGGGCAATCGCTGGTGATGACGCCGCAATTGCAGCAGGCCATCAAGCTGCTGGCGATGAGCAATGCCGAACTGGCGGAATTCGTTGATGTGGAGCTGGAGCGCAACCCGCTTCTGGAGCGCGCCGATGCGCCGCAGGAAAGTGCGGCCAAGGCTGAGGCAAGCGAAGACACTCCGGACGCGCCCTTTTCAGCCGCCGATGCGCGCGGCGATGAAGGCGATGGCGCCTTGTCTCCCTCGGACGGGGCGGGCGATGCGCCCAGCACCCACACGCCTGCCCCAGGGCCAGACCCTGGCTGGCAATCGCTGCGCGGCAGCGGCGCCGTTTCGCTGGATGGCGAAGCGCATGATTTTGCCGCAACGATCACCCGCGATGAAACGCTGGGCGAACATCTCACCGGCCAGCTCAACCTGCATTTCCGCGAGCCGCGCGAGCTTCTGATCGGCCAGCACATCATCGGCATGGTCAATGAACAAGGCTATCTCACCGCGGATGTGGCGGCGATGGCGGCAAGCCTGGGCGCTTCTGAAGACGAGGTGCGCCGCGTGCTGCAGGTGATGAAAGGGTTTGACCCGGCCGGCGTGTTCGCGGCCGACTTGCAGGAATGCCTGGCGCTGCAACTCAAGGAGCAGGACCGCTTCGACCCCGCCATGGAAAAGCTCATCGCCAACCTGCCGCTGGTGGCCAAGCGGGATTTCGCGGCGCTGAAAACCCTGTGCGGCGTTGGCCTTGATGATCTTCGCGACATGATTGCCGAGCTGCGCCAGCTCAACCCGAAGCCGGGCCATGCCTTCGGCGCCGAGCCCGTGGTGCCCGTGGTGCCGGATGTGATTGTGCGCGCCGCACAGGATGGCTCTTGGCTGGTTGAGCTCAACAGCGAGACGCTGCCGCGCGTGCTGGTGAACAACCAATATGCGGCGCGGGTTTCCGGCACCGCCGCAAAGGTGCAGGACAAGCAATTCCTTTCAGAATGCCATGCGCAGGCTTCCTGGCTCGTCAAAAGCCTCGACCAGCGGGCACGCACCATCCTGAAGGTGGCGCAGGAAATCGTGAAGCAGCAGGATGCCTTCCTGGTGTTGGGCGTTGCGCATTTGCGGCCCATCACCTTGCGCATGGTGGCAGATGCAATTGAGATGCATGAATCAACGGTGAGCCGCGTCACCTCCAACAAATACATGGCGACGCCGCGCGGCACCTTTGAACTGAAATATTTCTTCACCAATGCCATCGCCTCGGCGGATGCTTCGGCGGAGCAGCATTCTTCCGAATCCGTGCGGCACCGCATCAAGGAAATGATTGCGGCGGAATCGCCCGAGAACATTCTTTCCGATGACGATGTTGTGGACAGGCTCAAGTCCGAGGGCGTGGAAATTGCCCGGCGCACGGTTGCCAAATACCGGGAATCCCTCAATATTCTGTCGTCCGTTCAACGCCGGAGAGAGGCCCGGGCGCGGCGCGCCTAGAGGGTTGACTTGAGGGCCTGCCCCACCTAAGTGTCCGCCGCAATTGAGAACAGGCTGGTGGAGGAACCGGCCAAGTTTGTCATCTTTGTGGCTGCAAAAATATTGTGCGTGGCTGTTGACGAAGCAGTGGCGCGGGACCATTTTTGAAGTCTCCGGATGTCAGCAAGGAACAGCCCATGCAGATCAAGATCACCGGCAAGCACATCGAAGTTGGCGATGGATTGCGCCAGCATATCGAAGAACGGTTGAAGAGTTTCCGCGAGAGATTTTTTGAAGGTTCGGTTCACGGCAACGTCACGCTGGAAAAGCAGCGGGGCCGCTTCCTCAGTGATTGCACGCTGCATCTGGCCACTGGCCTGCACCTGCAAGCCCATGCCGAAAACCCCGACCCGATGGCCTGCGTGGATGCAGCACTCACCCATCTTGAAAAGCAGCTGAAGAAATACAAGCAGCGCCTGAAGGACCATCACCGCGCGCCGCGCGAGGCGCGTGAACCACGCGAAGCTGTGTCCTATGTCATTCAATATGAAGAGCACCAGGAGCAAGAGCCTGACAGCCTGCATGCGCCAGTGATCGCCGAGACGGCGGCCACCATCCCCCAGCTTTCGGTGGGCGAGGCGGTGATGCAGCTTGATATTTCAACCACGCCTTTCGTGCTGTTCCACAACACCAAGGAAGGGCGGCTGAATGTGGTATACCGGCGCCCCGATGGCAACATCGGCTGGCTGGACCCGCGCCACCCGGCCCGCGCCTGAAGGACAGCCGCAATGAAAATCACGGACATCATTGATGCGCGCGCGGTGATGCCGCAGCTCAAGGCGCTCAACAAGAAGCAGGTGCTGCAGGACATTGCCCAGCAGCTGGCCAGCCTGATCGCCATTGACCAGCGCATCATTTTCGAAACGCTGCTGACGCGCGAGAAGCTGGGCTCCACCGGCCTGGGCCAGGGCATTGCCATTCCGCATGGCCGCATTCCCGGCCTTTCGCGTGTGACAGGGCTGTTCGCCAAGCTGACGCCGGCCATTGACTATGACGCGGTGGATGGCAAGCCGGTTGACTTGGTGTTTGCGCTGCTCTCGCCTGACCATGCGGGGGCTGACCATTTGACGGCGCTGGCCAAGATCTCGCGCATCATGCGGACCCCTGCCGCCCTGGCCAAGCTGCGCGCCAGCAACACCGCCGAAGCGCTCTATGCAGTGCTGACGGAACCCGTGAACACGGCCCCCGCCAGCGCGGCGTGAGGCCTTCTCACTCTTGAGGAATGCGGCTTGGCGATTACTGGCTCGCCCAGATGATCCTGGCCATCCAGTCGACTTCCTTCATGTCCAGCGTCTTGGTGTCGTGGTCCTTGTTGAAGGAGGCGAGCTCGAGGGTGCGGGCGGTCTGGCGCTGCATGATCTTGGCCATCACCTGACCATCAGAAGTGCGCACCACCACGCGGTCTCCCTTGCGGATGGTGGCGGAAGGCGAGACGACGATGATGTCGCCCTCACGGTAAACCGGCTGCATCGAATCGCCGGTGATCTCGAGGGCATAGGCGGCCGCATCGGTGACGCCGGGCACTTCGATCTCCTCCCATCCATTGCCGGCGGGGAAACCTGAATCATCAAAGAAACCGCCCTTGCCGGCCTTGGCGAGGCCCAGCAGCGGGATCTGCTTCAGGCGCGGGGCAGCGCCCTTGCGGCTGGTGAGCAGGTCCAGAAACTCTTCAATGGAAGCGCCCGAGGCATCAAGCACGCGGTTCACCGACTCCATGGTGGGCCAGCGCGGGCGGCCATCGGGGCCCAGGCGCTTGGAAGGGTTGAACGAGGTGGGATCAAGCCCCGCCTTCTTGGCAAGGCCGGAAGCGGAAAAGCCGTAACGGTCGGCAATCGTATCAATTGCGCCCCACACCTGCTTGTGTGTAAACATCGGAAAACCCCGCGAAAATAGCAAAATTGGCTTGTGTTAGGAAGTTTTACCTTGGTTTTTCGCGGCTGACAAGGCGATTCTGCGGGTTATCCGCTGTTTCATCGAGGAGTTGTGGTGCCGAATATTTTCAAGATTGTCGATTCCGAGGTTTTGGCCGAGGCCCGGGAGGCCGGGCATTTCAGCGGCGCCGGCATTGACCTTCAGGATGGCTACATTCATTTCTCCACCGCCGCGCAAGTGAGGGAAACGGCGCGCCTGCATTTCGCGGGCCGGGACGGGCTGGTGATTTTCGCGGTGCCCTCAGAACGGCTGGGAGATGCACTCAAGTGGGAAGCCTCGCGCGGCGGGCAATTGTTTCCCCATCTCTATGACGTGTTGCAGCTTGCCGACATCGCTTGGGACAAGCCGCTGCCCTGGAACGGCGTGGCGCATGATTTCCCGCCGGAGGTTTTCGCATGAGCCTTGCCTTTGACCTGGCCCGTCCGCTGCTGCACGCCCTTGAGGCCGAACAGGCGCACCGCCTGACCATCAAGGCGCTGAAACATGGGCCGCGCCTTGGCCCGGGGCCCATCACCTCGCCCGCCTTGCAGCGCAAGGTTTTCGGCCTTGAGTTTCCCAATCCGCTGGGCCTCGCTCCCGGCTTTGACAAGAACGCCGAAGTGCCGGACGCGATGCTGGCACAAGGCTTCGGCTTTGTGGAAATCGGCACGGTGACGCCACTGCCGCAAGCCGGCAATGCGCGGCCACGGCTGTTCCGGCTGGTGGAAGATGAAGCGGTGATCAACCGCATGGGCTTCAACAATGAGGGCCACGCCGCCGTGCTGCAAAGGCTGGTGGCGCGGCAGGCGCGCGGCGGCATTGTGGGCGTGAACATCGGCGCCAACAAGGATTCGGCCGACAGGGCGGGAGACTATGTCAAAGGGCTGGAAGTGTTCAGCGAGGTGGCGAGCTATCTCACCATCAACATTTCCTCGCCCAACACGCCGGGCTTGCGCAACCTGCAGGGCAAGGCGGATTTGCAAGTGTTGCTGGACCGGCTGAACAAGGCGCGCAAGACGCGCGTTCCCATGCTGCTGAAGATCGCGCCAGACATGCCGCTGGCCGACCTGCAGGACATTGCCGATGTCTGCCTCACAGGTGCTGTGGATGGTGTGATCATTTCCAACACCACCATCACCAGGCCTGCGCTGCATTCCGCGCATGGCCAGGAACTGGGCGGGCTTTCCGGCAAGCCGCTGTTTGAGCTTTCGACACTGCGGCTTTCACAATTTCACGCCATGACGGGCGGACGCATTCCGCTGATCGGGGTGGGCGGCATTTCCGATGCCGCCACCGCGCTGGAAAAATTCCGCGCCGGGGCCAGCCTGGTGCAGCTCTATTCAGCGCTGGTCTATCAGGGGCCGCGGCTCATCGGCGAGATTTGCGCCGGGCTTGATGAAGCGTTTTCAAAACGGGCTTGAGGGCAGATAGGTGCTGAGGATTTTGGCGGTGACGCCCTTTTCCTGCAGCCTGTCCAACGCCAGATCCAACGCCTGGCGCAAGGGGCCATCCTCCTTGCGCGTCATCATCACCAGCGCGTGGGTGAAGCCGCCCTTGTCGGCGAAAGGCGCGCCATAGGGCGCACAGCAGCCGCGCGCCGCATTGCCCTTGATCCAGAAGGCCACGTGCAGCGAGTCGGCGAAGGCGAGATCAAGCCCGCCGGTGCGCAGCGCCTCAAACATCGCTTCCTCGGTGGTGAAGGGAATGAGGGTGGCGCGGTCATAGTATTTCTTGAGGAACAGTTCCTGCGCCGTGGCCTTCACATAACCCAGCCGCCGCCCGGCCAGGGCCTTGGCTTCCACGCCGCTGAAATTGCCGCCATTGCGCACCACAAACTGCGAGTAGGAATAGTAATAGGGCCGGGTGCTTTGGATGGTGCCGGCCGCCTTGTCCGAAGCCTGCGGCCCGCCCAGCACCACATCGCCCTGCTTCTGCTCAAGGGCCTGCAACAGCGCGCCATAGGCCACGGTCTTGACCGTGCACTGGATTTTCAGCTCCACACAGGCCGCCAGACCGAGCTGAACCGAAATGCCCACGGGCCGGCCATCCAGCCCTTTGAAACTGAAGGGCGCAAAATCCTCATCGGCCAAAAGGGTGAGGTTTTGCGGCAGCTGGGCCTGGGGCGGGATTGCGGCCTTGTCGACATGCCGGAAATGGGGAAACTGCAAAACATCGGTCGCACGTGCATCAGTGGCACAAATTGCAACTATTGCGAGAACAACAACCCTGAAATACAGCTTCAACATTCTGGCAACCTATATGCGTGTTGCGCTTAGCTGACTGTCCCGGGGGCACGGTGACGGGAACCGTGGTGGGCCAATGAGTATTCAAAACCAATCCTTCGCGAGGGGCGAAGTCTTGGAAAGTGATGCGCGGGGCGGAGATATAACGGCTCAAGCAGCAGTTGTCTTGCCTGAAGTGCCGCCGCCTTTGCTCAAGCGGGTGTTGCGGCACATGTCGGCCGAGGAGCGCGCGCTGGCGCTGCGCCAGCGGCTGGTGCCCATCACCTGGCTGCCGCATGTGACACTCTATGCCGACGCTGCGCCAAGCCCGGATTGGCGGGCGCAAGACACCCCAGCGCCGGTTGTCGCCCGGATTTCAAGCGCACACTTCCTGGAGGCGGCCCGCAAATTCCTGAAACAGGAACTGCTGGCCGAGGCAGCCAACGGCCTGCGCAGCCGCGCCCCGGTTTTTTCGGCCTTCCGCCGCATCAGCAGTGCTGAAAGCCAGGCGGGCCTTGTGTTGCTGGGGGTTGCGGTGCTGCTGGCGCTGATGTTGCCCTTCGATGTGTTTTACATCGCCTGCTGCGTGCCGCTGACGCTGCTGTTTCTGAGCATGGTCTGGCTGCGGCTCATGGCCCTGCTGGAGCCCAAACCCTTGCGGCGCATTGCCCCGGAAATGGATGACCGGCTGCTGCCAGTCTATTCGGTACTGGTTCCGGTTTTCAGGGAAACGCGGGTTCTGCCGCAACTGCTGGGGGCGCTGATGGCGATGAACTATCCGGCCGCCAAGCTGGACATCAAGCTGATCCTTGAGGAAATAGACACCGCCATGCAGCGGGCCGTGGCGCGGCTGCAGCTTCCGGCGCATTTTGAAGTGCTGATCGTGCCCGCCGGCAAGCCGCAGACCAAGCCACGCGCCTTGAACTATGCGCTGCAATTTGCGCGCGGCCACCTGCTCACCATTTATGACGCCGAAGACATCCCCGAGCCGATGCAGTTGCGCTGTGCGGCGCGCATGTTTGCGCAACAGCCGCAAGACGTGGCCTGCCTGCAGGCCGAGCTTGCCTTCTACAACCCGAATGAAAACTGGCTGACCCGGCAATTCACGCTGGAATATGCAACGCTGTTCAAGCTCATGTTGCCGATGCTGGCGGCGCAGCGCCTGCCTCTGCCCTTGTCCGGCACCTCAAACCATTTCCGTGTTTCAGCATTGGCCGCCGCCGATGGCTGGGACCCCTATAACGTCACCGAAGATGCCGATCTCGGCTTCCGCCTGGCGCGGCTGGGGTATCGCACCGCCGTGCTGCCCAGCATCACCTATGAAGAGGCCAACAGCCGTCTCGGCAACTGGATGCATCAGCGCAGCCGCTGGCTGAAGGGCTTCCTGCAGACCTGGCTGGTGCATATGCGCAGCCCGCGGGCGCTGGTCAGCGAGATTGGCCTTGCGGGCTTCGTGGTATTGCAAGCGACCGTGCTGGGCGTGTTTGCCGCAGCCACGCTGCACCCGCTGTTCCTGTTGGCCACCGCCTACACGCTCTATGGCGACATTTGGCATGGCGCTGAACAAAGCGAGGGCGCGCTGGCCTGGCACAGCCTGTTCATCGGCCTCCTGCTTGCCGGCATGGCTGTCAGCATGTTCAGCGGGGCGCGGGCGGCACAGATCAAGGGCCTGCGGGGCTTTGGCTTCACGGTGGCCACCATGCCATTCTACTGGCTGCTGGCCAGCCTTGCGGGGTGGCAGGCGGTTTGGCAATTCCTGCACAAGCCCTACCACTGGAACAAGACCCAGCACGGGCTTTCGCGGTTCCAGCAAACGGCTGGCAAGGCCAGTGGCCAACGCAGCTGATGCCGCGCCGGCGCTGGTTTACTTGGCGTGCATGACCAGCATGATCGACGGGCCGAGAATGACGACAAAGATCACCGGCAGGAAGAACAGGATCATCGGCACGGTGAGCTTGGGCGGCAGGGCGGCGGCCTTCTTCTCAGCTTCCGACAGGCGTTCCTTGCGGTTTTCCTCAGCCAGCACGCGCAAGGCAGAACCCAGCGGCGTGCCGTAACGTTCAGCCTGGATCATGGCGGTGACGACGGACTTCACGGTTTCAAGGGCCGTGCGCTTGGCGAGGTTTTCCAGCGCCTTGCGGCGGTCTGGCAGATAGGCGAGTTCGGCCACGGTCAATTGCAGCTCTTCGGCCAGCGGCACGGATTGGCTGCCGATTTCCTTGGCCACGCGCTGCATGGCAGGCTCCAGCGCCATGCCGGATTCCACGCAGATGAGCAGCAGGTCAAGGCCATCCGACCACGCGGACTTCAGGGACTTCTGGCGCTTGGTGGCCATGTTCTTGACGACGACGCCGGGAATATACGAGCCCACAACCAGGCCCACCATGGCCATGGCGACGCGCATGCCAGCGCTGCTGAAGGTGGTGGCAAAAGTGGTGGAGCAATAGATGAATACGATGGTGGCGACGACCAGCGGGGCAATGACGCGCATGGCCAGGAACATGGTGAGGTGGCGCTCGCTGCGCAGGCCGGCGCTGCGCAACATCTCGCGCGAGGATTCTGCCTCGAAGACCTTCTTCAGGTTCAGAGATTCCACCAGCTGGGCATAGAGGCCTGTCGATTTCTTTTCGCGCAAGCGCACAGGGCCTGCCTCAAGGGCGGCCTTTTGCTGGGCCTTCAGGCGGTCACGCTCGTTGGCCACCAGCTTGGTGCGGGCCGCGAGCTTGTCATTCTCGAAATAGGGCGAAGCCAGGGTGACAATCGTACCGAAGGCGGCCGCGGCCGTGAACAGGACGATCAGGTTTTCAACCTGCATGACCGTGGTGAGGAGTTGAAGCATTGGAGAAGCGCCCCTGCGATCACATGTTGAAGTTGATCATCTTGCGCATGACCAGCACACCGGTGCTCATCCACATGCCGCAACCGATCAGCAGCATGTGGCCGGTCTGGGTCTCAAACAGCGGGCGAAGATATTTGGGATTGAAGAAGCTCATCAGCAGCACGATGATGAAGGGCAGCGAGCCGATGATGGCGGCGGAGGATTTGGCTTCCTGCGACACGGCCTGCACCTTGGCCTTCATCTTCTTGCGGTCGCGCAGCACTTTCGACAGGTTGGCCAAGGCTTCGGAGAGGTTGCCGCCGGTCTTGGACTGGATGGTCATCACGATGGCGAGGAAGTTCACTTCCGGCAGGGGCACGCGTTCCACCATACGCTCGATGCCCTGGTCAATGGGGATGCCGATGCGCTGGCCTTCCACCACTTCAAGGAATTCCGGGCCCACGGGCTCGCCCTGCTCGGTCGAGATGATCTTCATGGCTTCCGACACCGGCAAGCCGGATTTCAGGCCGCGCACCAGAACGTCGATGGCGTCGGCAAAATCATTGAGGAACTTGTTTTGGCGGCGCTTGCGCAAATAGCCCAGCACCCAGCGCGGCAGGCCGAGGCCGCCGACAAACAGGCCAAGGCCGGCAACGATGGGGTTACCGATGAAGACAAGCGCCAAGGCGCCAAACAACACGCCGGCCACGGCGGAGGCCATGTAGAAGGCGCGCGGCGTGACGTCGAGACCCGCCTGCTCAAGGCGCACACGCAAGGAAAGCTTCTTTTTCTTTTTTTCCTTTTCGTTGATCTCGTTCAGCGTGTCCTGCAGCTGTTTGCGGCGCGTGTCCTTCTGGTCTTCCTGGAAGCGGGCGCGGAACGAGCTCATGCCATCGCGCTTGTTGCCGGCAATGGCCTTGACGCGGCTGGCGCTGGCCTGGCCGGAGAGCAGCGGGAAGATGATGGCGAAGATCAGGCCACCGGCGGCAAGCGCCACCATGACCACAAAGGCTGTTCCGGCGAGATCGTCTCCAAAAAACATGCCTCAATCCTTCTCTCTTCAGTTCGCGGCCTTGATGTTGCGCTGTTCGGCCTTTTCGAGGGCGTCAGCGAGGCGGCGCTCTTCGTTGTAGTAACGCGCGCGGTCCCAGAAATGGGGGCGGGCAATGCCGGTGGCGCGGTGTTCGCCGATGATCTTGCCATTGGCGTCTTCACCGACCACGTCATAGATGAACAGGTCCTGGGTGATGATCACGTCGCCTTCCATGCCGACCACTTCGGTGACATGGGTGATCTTGCGTGAACCATCACGCAGGCGGGTGGCCTGCACGATCACGTCGATCGAGCCGACGATCATTTCCTTGATGGTTTTCGAAGGCAGCGAGAAGCCGCCCATGGTGATCATGGACTCGAGACGCGAAATGGCTTCGCGCGGGCTGTTGGCGTGGAGCGTGCCCATCGAGCCGTCATGGCCCGTGTTCATGGCTTGCAGCAAGTCAAAGGCCTCGGGTCCGCGGACTTCGCCGACGATGATGCGTTCAGGGCGCATACGCAGGCAGTTCTTGACCAGGTCGCGCATGGTGATGGCGCCTTCGCCTTCAAGGTTCGGCGGGCGGGTTTCAAGGCGCACGACGTGGGGCTGCTGCAGCTGAAGTTCGGCTGCGTCTTCGCAGGTGATGATGCGCTCATCATGGTCGATGCAGCCGGTGAGGCAGTTGAGCAAGGTGGTCTTGCCCGAGCCGGTGCCGCCCGAGATCAGCACGTTGCAGCGCACGCGGCCGATGATTTCGAGAATGGTGGCGCCTTCCGGGGTGATCGACTTGAACTTGGTCAGGTCAGCCAGCTTGAGGCGGTCCTTCTTGAATTTACGGATGGTGAGGGCGCAGCCGTCAATGGCCAGCGGCGGGGCGATGACGTTGACACGCGAACCGTCTGGCAAGCGGGCGTCGCAGATCGGCGAGGCTTCGTCCACGCGGCGGCCAACCTGGGACACGATGCGCTGGCAGATGTTGAGAAGCTGGGCGTTGTCGCGGAAGCGCACGCCCGTCTTCTGCATCTTGCCGTTGACTTCGATGAACACGGTGTTGGCGCCATTCACCATGATGTCGGCGATGTCGTCGCGCGCCAGCAGCGGCTCGAGCGGGCCATAGCCCAGCACGTCGTTGCAGATGTCTTCGAGCAGTTCTTCCTGCTCGGCAATCGACATCACCACGTCTTTGAGCGAGATGATTTCGTTGACGATGTCACGGATTTCGTCGCGCGCCGCCTCGCGGTCAAGCTGGCCCAGCTGGGTCAGGTCAATGGCGTCGATGAGCGCGTTGAAGATCGTGCTCTTGATGTCATAGTAGGAGTCAGACTTGTGGCGCGCCTCGGGCGGAGCCTTGGGCGGCTCGGGCGGCGGGGCCACCTTGGCCTGGCCAAGCTTGAGGTCCGGCACGGCGGCGCCGGCGACAGGAACGTGATGCGGCGCGGCGGCGGCCGGCTGTTGCGGCAGCACAATGCCTGGGGAATGGCCAGTATCGCTTTTTTTGCCGAACATTTCTTATCCTTCTTTTTTCTTCAGCAGGGGCAGCTTTTGCATGATGCCCGCAAGGTCGAATTTCTGGGCTTTGGGGGCGTGCTTGACCACGCCGACCAACTGCTCGGAGAGGCCCAGCAACAGTTCCGCCGCCTTGGATTTCGGCGCCACTTCGAAGATCATCTGGCCATTGCCCTGGGCCAGGCCAAAGCTCTGCGGATCATGCGGGATGATGGCCGAGGGTTCGAGCCCCAGCGCCTTGGCAAAATCCGCCGGCGGAATTTCCGGGCGCTTGGGAACACCCACCTGGTTGAGAACCAGGCGCGGCTGGCGGTCATTCGGGCGGCCAACCTTGAGCAGGTCAATGAGGTTCTTGGCGTTGCGCAAGCTGGGCAGTTCCGGCGTTGCCGTGATCACGATTTCATCGGCATTCATCAGGGTGTATTTCACCCATGGCGCCCACATGTTGGGAACATCGACGATAATCATTGGCGCGGCCTGCCGCACCACGTTGAGCACTGTTTCGACCGAATGGGCCTCAATGTTCATTTCGCGGTCCACGGAGCCGGGGCCATTTAGCAGGCTCAGCTTGTTGCCGAGCTTGGACATCAGGCGGTCCAGCAGCGTGGCGTCCACGCGGTCCGGGGCCATCAGAGCTTCATAGAAAGTGCCGCCGCCATCCTGGTTGAAGTTCAGCGCCGCTGTGCCGAATGAAAGATCGAGATCGGTGAGGATGGTTTCAACATCAAGCTTCTGCGAGGTGGCAAAGGCGACGTTGTGGGCAATGGTGGAAGACCCCACGCCACCCTTGGCGCCGACAAAAGCCATGACGCGGCCAAGGGGGGCCGCCTTCGGATCATTGTAGATCGAGGCCACCGATTCAATGATCTGCATCGAGGTGAAGGGCGCGACAATGTAGTCGCTGACATGGTTCTTCATCAGCTCGCGGTAGAGCAGGATGTCGTTGACATGGCCCACCACAATGACCTTGGTGTTTGGCCCGCAGACTTCAGCGAACTGGCCAAGTTCGGCCATCACCTTGGCGCGGTCGCCGTGCGATTCGACAACCACCACATGCGGCGTCGGCTCCTGCCCGTAATATTGGGTGGCGCCGGGAATGCCGCCCATCTGCACATTGACATGGGCCTTGGCCATGCGCCTGTCGGCAGAGGCCGCCTGCATCACCTGTGCGGATTGCGGGTTGTCGCAAAAAATGCCGATGTTGATGCGCGGCACAAGCGCCACGGGGAATTGCTCGGCCGGGGCGGTGGAGGCGGTGTCAAGTGCGGGTGCAGTCGTCATGGGTCTCGGTCCAGCAGGAATTAGGGCGCAGAGGTGTATTTGTAGTTGGTGGGCAGCGTCACGGCATTGACCGAGGCGGCTTCGTTGGTGATGGCGAGAACCGTGGATGGCGCCGGCTTCAAATCTTCCGGCAGCGGCACGACCAGCGTTTCAGGATTAGCGATTTCAGCGGCGATGTTGGCCTGAACCGCGCAGCCAAGGTTGGGATAGGATGAGTTGCTGTACGTCGCCGTCAGGTCTTCCGACCAATCACCACAGGGCTTGGTCTGGGCATAGACTGAAACAAAAGAAATGCGCACCGGGCCGGAGGCGGGGCCGGGATAAGACGTGAAGATCACGCGGTTGCGCGGCACGCCCTGCGACAGCATCACCGAGGCGATTTCGCTGGCGACGCGGGCCGAGGCGCCACCACCGCTGGGGCGAGACACTGTCATCGGCGTTACGCCGGCCTGTGCAGCCTGGTGCACAAAGCCTTTGACGGCGTTGGCCTGCTCATCCGACAGGTGGCCCTGGCTTGAGGCAATTTCGATGGTCTGCGGACCCTTGGCCAAGGTGATCGGATATTTGTCCGAAGCATGGGTGGGAATGTGGTCGGCGTCACCTTCGAAGAAGGCATCCGAAACACAGCCCGAGAGGGCCAAGGCGCTGGCGAGGAGGAGCGCACTGCCCGCCGCCTGAGTGAAGTTTGCGATTTTAAGAGACATGATTTTCACTCCACTCACTCAACAATGTAGCCAACATTGCCGCCGTAGTTGCCGTTTGGCGCGCGGTCCTTGTTGCCATAAATCTTGTTCAGGCGGCCCATCAGAAGCGTCTGGCCATCGGTTGCGATGTTCAGGTTCTTGTCCGGCACCTCAAGCTGCTTCTGGGCGACACTGCGCACAATGTGAGGTGTGACGAGCACCACAAGCTCGGTCTGGTTCGAGATGAACTCACGGCTGCGGAAGAGGGCGCCAAGCACCGGGATCTTCTTCAGGCCAGGCGTGCCATTGATGGTCTGACGGGTGCTTTCGCGGATCAGGCCGGCCAGCATCATCGAGCCGCCATCCGGCATTTCGAGAACGGTGTCAGCCGCACGCACATTCACACTCGGCGTGCCGCCGGCATTGTCCATCGAACCGGTCTGGATGTTGGTCAGTTCGCTCACTGCGGTGTGGACCTTGAGGTTGATGCGGCCCGCCGTCAGCACTGTCGGCGTGAAATCAAGGCCAACGCCATATTCCTTGAACTGGATGGTGCACTGGCGCTGGGTGGCCGAGATCTGGCAGTTCTGATAGGGGAACTCGCCGCCCGCCTTGAAGGAAGCCGCCTGGCCGGAAACCGCCGTCAGGTTGGGCTCGGCCAGGGTGTGCAGCATGCCATCGCTTTCCATGGCGCGCAGGATGCTGGTGATGCTGCTGCCGCTGCCATCCGCGAAGGAGGCACCATAGCCCTGGAAGGGCGACATTTGCGTGTTGAAGAACGGGTTGACGTTGGACAGGTTGAAGGCGAAGTTGCCGGCATTGACCACGGCGCCGAAGTTGACGCCCCATTGCTTCAGCACATCGCGCTGGATTTCAACCATCTTCACTTGCAGCATCACCTGGTCTTCACCGGCGATCTTGATGGTGTTGACGATCTTGCCACCGGCCGTGAAGAAGGTGCCGGCCGCGATGTATTCGTCGGCCAGGTCTTGGGCCGTCTTGGCTTCGACGGCATTCATGGCCACGCCGCCCAGCACCACGTTGGAGCCAAGCACATCAACCGTGATGTGCGTGCCCGGGAGGGTGCGGCGGATCAGGTTCTGCAGCGGCAGCGTATCAAGGGCCACTTCGAGATCCAGCGAGCTGATCTGCTGGCCGTTGGCGTCAAAGAAGAAGATGTTGGTCGAGCCGGTCTTGCGCGCGAAGAGATAGGCGGTGCTCTTGTTGCGGATCACCACATCGACAATTTCGTTGTTGCCGACCACCACGTCCTTGGCATCGCCCGGCAGCGTGACCACCGCCGACTTGTTGAGGAACAGGCGGAAGAACTTGCCGCTTTGCGCCTGGGAGGCCGGGGCCATGTCGGTGGCCACGGCGGTCTTCGGCAAGAGCGGCGCGAACACCAGAAGTGAGGTCAGCAGCAGGGCAACCCAGCCAGGCACGCTACGCGCCACTGCGGCCTTGGATGTATGGAGAGCGGTTTTTTTCATGACTGACAACTCACTGGGAAGATGCATAGGATTCAACGCCGGCACGCACAAAGAGGGGATCACCGGCAACGCGCTTCGCCCGGTCCTGATACTTGTCGGCCAGCACAGGCACATTTTCATCAGCACTCTTGCCATCGTTTTCGGCGATGGAGCGCAGGGCCAGCGAAAGCTCGCCCGAGGATTCCACCTGAGCCAGGATTTCAGATTGCTTGGGCGTCAGCTCGAGAGTGGCGGTTTCACCCTTCTCGACGGTGACAGGATCAGTTTCATTGGTGGCCTGGCGGTAAACCTGGTTGACGGCCAGCACGCGCACATTTCCAATCACGGTTTCAGAGCGCACAATCGGCGTTGAGGATTTGCCGTCGGTGCCCTTCTTGGTGAGAATCACGTCCACGCGGTCATTGGGGAGAATGAAGCCGCCTGCGGAGGAGCGCGAGGAAATGGCAACCGAAATGGCGCGCATGCCCTTGGGCAGAATGGCACTCATGAAGCCGCCGGCGCCGGGCATGATGAACTTCTTGTCCATCACCGGCTCATCCTTGTAGATCGGCAGGCGCACCCGCGCCTGGGCAAATTCCTTCATTGCCTCGGGCTTGGCATCGCGCGTGATCATGATGGGAAGGACATTGTCCTTGGGCCAGGATTTCCAGCCCAGCGTGCCATCGCCAAGCTTGTCGCCCATCAGCAGGTCCTTGGTCGCGACCAGCACGTCCACGGTCTGCACCGTATTGACGATTTCCTGCTTCACTTCCTGTTTGCGGTTCAGCACGTTCTTGGCCATCATTCCTGCGACCACCGCACAAACCACGGCACCTGCCAGCGCCACCGTACGCATTTTACTCATTTCATTTCCTCACGAGGCGCCCGGGGCGCCCACCCTTGGTTAACTTGACGGGCAAACGTCAAATTAAGGTTAATGAAAATCACGCCCGCCTCACGATAAACCATTTGTCCACCAGGTGCCCTTGAAGGCGATGATGCCGCCAAGGGCAAAGGCAAAGCCGTATGGCACGCTGACATTGAGCCGCCGCAGCTTGGCGCCCAGGCCCGGCAGCGGCGCGGAATCCCCTTCAATCTCCCAGGAAATCATCAGCGCCGACCAAAGGCCCACTGCAATTGCCAAGGCCCCGCCAGCCAGCACCGTCAGGAACAGGAACGGCAAAACCTGCGCGGTGCCAAACCACAAGCCGGCCGCAGCCATCAGCTTTGCATCGCCGCCGCCGAAAATGCCGACCTGGAAAAACACGAAGCCCACCACAAACAGAATGGCCCCCGCCAGAAGATGCATGGCAAACTCGTGCATGGGCATGTGGGTGGCCAGCGCCATCGGGAAAAACAGGATGGCGGTGAGCAGGGTCAGCCAGTTGGGGATGCGGAACGACATCACGTCACTGGCGGCCGCGACAATCAACAGGGCGGGCAACATATAGAGAGAAAGATCTTGCAGCATCAGGGAACCCAAAGTCAGGACAGTTGGCCAAAGCTTCCCATGCCGCACGTAAAGGAGGGGTTAACCTTGAAAAAACTCTTGCCAGCATCCGGGCCTGGAGCGGCGGTAACCTAAGATTCATCATTATCGGGCAAGTCTTCATTTACGAAGTTCGGCCCGCCCGCGGCCCGGTGTAGGAGTTGAGTGATGAAAGCAAAGATGTCTCGCGCAGTTGCGCTCGCAGTCCTTTCGGCGGGGCTGTCACTCTCCGCAGCGCAAGCGGGAACGCCCATGACGGTAAACGTCGACCAGAGCACGCCCATGATGCTGACGGCCGACCCAGGCAGCATCATCGTCGGCAACCCCTCGATCGCCGATGTTTCCCTCAACGGCCGCCAGCTGATCATCCATGGCCACACTTATGGTGAGACGAACCTGATCGTGTTCGATGGCACCGGCAACAAGCTGGTGGATTTTGACCTGACCGTGGTTCACAACACTTCCAACCAGCTCACCATGTTCGTGGGCAACGCCACCAGCGGCACGCACCGCTACAGCTATTCCTGCGCGCCCAATTCAAGCTGTGAAGTCAACATGATGGTGGGCGATGATTCCGGCTGGATGGAAAAGGTGATCGGCGACAACCGCGCCAAGAACGACTATGCCACCGGCGTGAAGACCTCGGACCTTCAATCCAAGACGACGAGCGTGACGCTCTCCGCCTCGCCGCAGTGAACCAGGCATCACCCCATGAACAAGGCGGCCGTTTTGGCCGCCTTTTTTGTTTCCCTGCAAGTTACCTAAAATTTTACTCTCTTTGTTCAGCCTGCCTCAATATGCGGCTGCTAGTAGCAGACAGGCAAAGTTGCAATTTTCTTTGAGTTGGAGGCAACCATGTGGAACCGTTTGGTCAAGCGCTGGCGCGAAAGGCTGCGCCGCTTTGATGCATCCGAGCGCGGCGCCGCCGCCGTGGAATTTGCCCTGCTGGCCCCTCCCTTCCTGCTGATTCTCGGCGTGATCATGGAGACCGGCTTGATGATGTTCACGGAATACACCCTGCAATCGGCCGTGCAGGATTCCTCGCGCCTGGTGCGCACCGGCCAGGCCCAGAGCACGCCGCTTTCAGCCGCACAGTTCAAGACCAAGATTTGCGGCACGGCCGGCGTGATCATCGACTGCTCCAACAAGGTGACAGTCTATGTGCGCTCCGACGCCAATTTCGCCACGCTGAAAACCAACCTGCCCAACTTCCTGACGATTGGCGGCGCGGTTGGCACTACGCCCGCAGGCCCCAATTGCTACAATCCTGGCCAGCCCTCGCAGCCGGCCGCCGTTGTCGCGACCTATGACTGGTATTTCAACATGTGGGGCATGAGCTTCCTGGGCAACATTGCGGGCAACACCGCGCGCAGGCTCGTGGGCTTCGCGATCTTCCAGAATGAACCCTATCCGTCCGCCGGCGCCACCGCCTGCTAATCCTGGTGCAGACCCCATGAAAAAATCCTTCTTCAAATCAGACAAGGGCGCCGCCGCGATTGAGGCCGCCTTCATCATGCCCTTCCTTTTCCTGCTCTATTTCAGCCTGCAGGACTTGACGGCGCTGATCACCTTCAACCGCCGCGTCACCGCCACGGCGGCCACTGTGGGCGACACTGTCTCGCAATATTCAACCACCGTTCCGAAATCGACAGTGGACGACATCTTCAACTCCGTCGCCATGATCATGTCCCCCACGCCGTCAACCGATGTGCATGTGGATGTCTATGGCTATTACATGAATGGCGCCACGGTGACCAAGAAGTGGAAGGCCAGCAATGGCGGCAGCCCCACCTGCACCGCGCCAGACACCACGAACTATGCCAACCTGATGTCTGCCGGCAATGATCTTGTCGTTTCAGTGGCCTGCATGAACTATTCGCCCTTCATTGCGCAGTTCATGGGCACCAATGTGCTGGGCAAGACCAGCTTCCTGCTGAACCAGACGATCACCTCGCGGCCGCGCGCCTCGCTGTCATTGAATTGCGTGACAGTGGCGGGCGGCAGCACCTCCTGTAACTATTGAGACGGCGGCAGGGGCTTCATCCGGGCTGGTGCCACACAGGGCGCCGGCCCGTTTGATTCATTTATCCCTGATGGGCCGGAACTTCTGGCACAGCCGGCCAATGTCCCTCGCCTCAAGGCGCAAGGCAAAGCCAGCGCAGGCGGGCTGATCGCCGCGCAGGAACAGGCTGCATCCCTCACACACGCCGAAGACCGGCATGTCCTGGCGGGCAATCTCGCCCTCCAGCAGCGACGACACTGCCTTGTGGAAGCGCTTGGCGGTCTTGTCCCCCAGCTCGTCCAACGCGCCAGCGAGCGCGTTGAGCGGATCCTTTTCCAGCATGGCCACGCCCGCCTCGGTCAGTTCAAGCGCGACAGAGCGTGCATCGTCGGCGCGTCCGAGGCTGCGGAGCAGGCCCTTGCGCTGCAGCGCCTGGATGGTTTGGGAGATCGTACCCTTGGTGGCGCCAAGGTAATGGGCGGCGGCGCGTGGCGAATTCGAAAAGCGGTTGGCCCGGGCCAGATAGCGCAATACATCCCACTGCGCCGGAACCAGGCCCTCGGCATTGCCTGCGCCGCGGATCAGGCGGGCAAGGCGTTCAAGACGCTCGCGGGTTTGGCCTGGTTTATCTGACTGCGATGACATCTGCTTGCGCCTTGGCATTGGTTATCGGCTGCGGCTGGCCCTTCAGGGGAACAGGCCCTGTTCTGGCCGCAGGCACGATATGGCCAAGGGCAGGCCAGCGCAACTCCCCCAAGCCCGGCTGGCCTTCGGGGCCGCCGCCGCAAAGTTTTCCGCTTGTGTCACAAAAGCTTGAACGCGGCCCGACAATCGGCTAGGGCAAGCCCCGGTGCGGAAGGATGGCCGAGTGGTTTAAGGCGCACGCCTGGAACGCGTGTATACGTGAAAGCGTATCGAGGGTTCGAATCCCTCTTCTTCCGCCATTTTCCTGCCGCGTTTGCCTGACAAATCCGGCGCTGGAATTCAGGTTTCATTTACCGCAATTTGCGTTGGCCGGGAGCAAAAAGCCGGTGGGAGATCATTTTCCTGCAAATTGTGCTATCGGTGTTCCGGTTTGGGTTGCTTTGGCTAACTGGGGAACAAGATGAAGATCAACGTCACCTATGATACGGCTTCGGTCAACATTCCGGCCGCGTTCAAGGCTGCGGTGGATACCGCGGTTTCATTACTGGATTCGCTTTTCATGGCGAATGTGACGCTGAACATCCAGGTAGGCTGGGGCACTGTCGCCGGGCAAGCGCTGGGCGCGGGTGCGCTTGGTGAAAGCTCCACGTCCCTGATCGGTTCGACCTTTGCCGCAACCAAGGCCGCGCTGCTGGCCGTGGACAGCGCATGGCATTCGGACAACCCATCGCTCATTCCCCAGCTTCCGGCAAGTTTCATTCCGGGCGCCACCATCGGCATTCCCACCGCCGAGGCCAAGGCGCTGGGTCTTTCAACATCGACAGGGCTTGATGGCTCCATTGGTGTCAGCAATACAGTCAATTGGGCTTTCAACGAAAACGGAACCATCTCAGCTGGCCAGTATGATCTGGTCTCGGTGCTGCTCCATGAGTTCACTGAAGTTATGGGCCGCATTTCGGATTTGAATGTGGATGGCTTCTACACGCCAATGGACCTGTTCCGTTACTCCGCCCCCGGCGTGCTGAGCACGGCGACTGGCGGCACAGGCAGCACCGCCTATTTCTCAACTGATGGCGGCGTCACAAAGCTTGCCACCTGGAACAACAACCCCGCCAATGGCGACACAGGCGATTGGTATCCCGGCAACGGAAATGACCCGTTTAACGATTATGGCACAACTGGCCAATTCGAGAGGCTAACGGCGGCTGATCTGACTAACATGGACGTGCTGGGGTACAATACGCTCAAGTACAACGTGACAGTTCAAGACAAAGCTACCAGTGGGTACCTCAGCATCCCAGTAACTCTATACAACGGCCCAGTGGCAGGGTTGAATTTCCAATATATCTATACCGGAACGTCCAGTTACCGAGTGTACGCCAATGCCGACAACCAGTTCATCCACACTGGCTCAGGGGATGACCGGATCGATTTCAGTGCCGTCCACGGCAACAACGTGCTGGACGGCGGAACTGGCTCAAATTTCCTCGTGGGCTCCGCAGACCTGAACAGCCACGATACATTTTTCGTTGATGACAGGAACCTCACTGCGAATGTGTGGTCTACAGCCGTAAATTTCCACAAAGGGGACGCTGTCACGGTCTGGGGCGTCACCCCCACCTCAGCGGCAATCAGTTGGGTGGATGGCCAAGGTGCAACTGGCTATCAGGGCCTGACGCTCCATGTGCTGACGCCCGGCATGCCCGCCGCCTATCTCACCCTTGCGGGATTTACCACCGCGGATCTTACAAACGGACATCTGACATTAACGTACGGCACCTCAAATGGAACACCGTATCTCTATATTGTCGACAACTATTAGATTCTAGGTGGCTACGCGGCTATCAATGCGCAGCCCCTTTTGTTTCCACGACAATAACCTGCGTTCTCAGGAGTGATTTCGAATTCCAAATGCTGTTAACCAGAAGTGGTTCTGACCTGCGCGCTTGGCCACATCACTAGACCTCTAATCAGACTAAAGCACATGTTCGACTAAAAGTGCCTCATGACGGCCATGCCATAGAAAATTCGATCCGCAAAATCACTGTGCCTATGCAATTGCCTTGCACGCCTTCTTCCAACTATCAATAATTTCCGCACGGCTCTTGGCCACTGACATATGAACATAGAATTCAATTTCATTTGTCTTTGGAGGTATCAAGGCGTCGCATTTGAAATTGAGCAAACCAACTTCAGCCAACTCCAAAAACAGTCGCGCAAATGAGTGAATTGTAAAAAACCAGCAATGTGCGTCCTGATAGACGCCAGTTTTCAATGTCGTGCGCGCCAGTTTCAACGCATATTCAACTGTAAACTTCCTCTGTAGCGATTCCGGTTTCAAAGCACCACGCCAAGCTTCGTTCTCGTCAACTATCCTCGCCCAGTAACAAAACTCAAGCACTTGTCTGCTCGTTGGCATCCGACTCTTGCGAAGATAAGCATCCAAGACTTGAGCCAAGTCCGTCTCGTGCGCGAGAAAATCGAAGGTGTAGCGCCTGTCAGGTGCTGCCAACCGCAATGTTCCACCGCCCCTCAAAACAGCGCTGATTTCTTTCAGCCAACTGACTAGGTCTGGCACATGCTCGACAACATGCGATGCAACCACGTAGTCAAACTTGCGCCGGCCAACACATTGCCCAAGAGTCATTTCCCCCCAAACCGCGTCCACATCCACAATATTTGCCGTGCTTATTGTCGTGACCTTTGCGTACTCACGCTTAAGTGCACTGGTTTTCGCGCGGTCAACATAGAAAATATTACCTTCTTTTCGTGTTACCGCAGGACGGTCAAGAGCACCAATTTCAAGGCCTGATGAAAGCGACAAATCAACACCTGCAAGCATGCGACTGCGACGGTGATATCCCAACGGGTCAGTCATCAGCAAAGCAACTGAGGGCGGCGCAGGACGCAACCCAGGCGCTATGAAGCGATCTTCCTTAAAACCAAACGCAACAAAATGCTCGTGGCCAGATGCAAATTGCCCGGCCTTCACCGCCCCGGCAACATCAGGGTTGGCTTCCAAATAGAAACGCTCCTCGAAACCTGGTGTGACACTGTTATTCATGATTTTGCAAATTTGCGAACTCGCGCGTAAGGCTTTATGAATCAATTCAATAAATCTACGCATCAGGGGAAGGCATTGACAAGTCCAAGCAGGCAAAGAACTGCCCGTAAAACAGAAAAGAAAATGAATGCATCACTCTTGTCAGGCCAGAAAATGCCTCCAACTGAGCGGAACATTCAAGAGCGCGAAATTTCTGCGGCAGACAACTCCAGTGATGCAATATTTCATATTTTTGCCAAGTCTCTTATTGCCGCTGAGCGCAACCGCCCATTGCACACAAAGCTCGGTGACATACTACTAAAACTATTCCGTCCACGGCTTGCCGCAGCAAAAATATTGCGGCGCTCTCCGTTCTTTGACGAAATTTACTATCTTTCTGCTTATGCCGACGTTGCGGCGGCTGGCGCAGACCCAGCCTTGCACTATTATCTACACGGTGCATCTGAAGGCCGCAACCCCGGGCCGCATTTCAATACAGAGGCTATGCGTGGCCGCATCCTTGGCGAGACTGACCGAAAGACCAACCCGCTGCTTGAGTATCACCGCCGGCTGCGGCGCGGACTTTCGCTGCTGCCGCCGCGCCCAATCAACAAGATGACCGCCAAGACCGATGCTGACCGCAAGGCCATCAAACTCCACATCGGTGCATTCCGGCTCAAGGCAAAGATTGCCGTGGTCATGCCTGTTTACAACACGGAACCTGACTATCTGCGCGAAGCCATCCGGTCGGTGCAGCGGCAAGTCTACAGCAATTGGGAACTGTGCATCGCGAATGACGCATCGACCAACAGCGAAATCAAACCCATCCTCGACAAATTCGCGGCTGAAGATTCCCGGATAAAGGTGATCCACCGCGCAACAAATGGACACATCTCCGAAGCCACCAACACTGCCCTTGAACACGTCAGCGCAGAATTCACGGCGTTCATGGATCACGATGACCTCATCGACGACTTGGCGCTCTATGAAATTGCGGCGGCGGTGGAAGCCAATCCCAAGGCCGAGCTGATCTATTCGGATCTTGACCGCATCAAGGATGACGGCACGCAATTCAACCCTTTTTTCAAGCCAGACTTCAGCCCCGACTTGCTGCTGGGGCAGAACATGATCAGCCACTTGACGGTTTACCGCACGGACCTATTGCGCAAGCTGGGCTGCCTGCGCAAAGGTTTCGAGGGCAGCCAGGATTATGACCTTGCGCTGCGCGCCACCGAGAACATGGCGCGCGAAAACATCGTTCACATTCCGGCCATCCTCTATCACTGGCGGGCGGGCGGCAGAACCAAATCATTTTCCGAGGCGCAACTTGAGAGATGCGTGCGTGCGGCACGCAAGGCCATCACCGAACACCTTGTGCGGAAGGAAATTGCCGCCGACGTTCTTCCGGTGGACCGCATGCCGCACTACAACCGGATCAAGCGGCACCTGCCGGTGCCGGCGCCCATGGTCAGCATCATCATTCCCACGCGCAACCAGGGCCGCGTGCTCAAGCTTTGCCTTGATGGCATTCTTGGCAAGACCGACTATCCCAATTTTGAGGTGGTGGTTGTTGACCATGAGTCCACCGAAAAGGACGCACTCGACGTCATGAAGAATGCCGCGCCTGACCCGCGCGTGCGTATCATTCCTTTTGCGGGCCAGTTCAACTATTCCAAGATCAACAACATGGCCGTGGCACAGGCGCGCGGCAGCATCCTCGCCCTGCTCAACAATGATGTTGAAGTCATGCATGCGGATTGGCTTTCAGAAATGGTGTCGCATGCGGTTCGACCAGAGGTCGGCGCGGTTGGGGCCAAGCTCTATTATCCCGATGGCAGGTTGCAGCATGCTGGCGTGGTCGTTGGCCTTGGCGGAACAGCCGGCCATTCTTTCTTGCGCGCCGCGGGAAGCTGCGACGGCTACGTTGCCAACTGCCTGCTGACGCGAAATGTCTCGGCCGTCACCGCAGCCTGCCTCTTGGTGGCGAAGGAAAAATTCTTGCAGGTCGGCGGCTTCAATGAAGAGAAGTTGCCCGTGGCTTTCAATGATGTGGATCTTTGTCTCAAGCTGGCAGACGCTGGCTATCTCAACGTCTGGACGCCCTTTGCCGAACTGATCCATCATGAATCGCTGACGCGGGGGCCCGAAGACACGATCGAGAAACAGCTGCGTTCGCGGCGCGAGGTGGAATATCTCAACCACACTTGGGCGAAATATGTGGCCAATGATCCGTTCTACAACCCAAACCTTTCACTCAAACACGCCGACTTCCAGTTTGAGCAACAATCCCGCCGGGTGAAACCGTGGGCGAAGTATCTGTGAGAGGGCGGGCCTAGGGCCCTGTCTTATTGCCCCGTCTGGGCGCCGTTTGCCATGTACCAGTCAATGGTGGCGGAAAGGCCGTGCTCGAAATCATGGCGCGGAGACCAACCGAGTTCGCGGCTCAGGCGCGTGCAGTCAACAGCGTAGCGCCGGTCATGGCCGCGCCGGTCTTGAACAAAGGTGATGAGATCGAGATGGCTGCCGCCATCGTTGCGCGGGCGCTTGCGGTCCAACAGCGTGCAGACCGCACGCGCCACATCGATGTTGGCGCGCTCGGCGCCGCCGCCTACATTGTAGCCGCGGCCGTCTTGGCCCTTTTCAAAGATCAACGCGAGGGCGCGGGCGTGATCCTCGACATGCAGCCAGTCCCGCACGTTCTTGCCGTCGCCATAGATCGGCAGCGGCTTGCCAGACAAGGCGTTGGCAATCAGCAGCGGGATGAGCTTTTCGGGATATTGGCGCGGCCCGTAGTTGTTGCTGCAATTGGATAGGACAACGGGCAGCCCATAGGTGTGATGCCAGGCTTGCACGAGGAAATCCGATGACGCCTTGCTGGCCGAATAGGGCGAGGAGGGATCATAGGGCGTTTCCTCGGTGAACTTGCTGCCGTCGAATGGAAGGTCGCCATAGACCTCGTCAGTTGAAACATGGTGGAAGCGGAAGGCCTGCCGCCGCTCCGCGGAGAGGGCGCTGCAATAATCGCGCGCCGCTTCCAGCAGATGGAATGTGCCCAGGATGTTCGTGCGCATGAATTCGGCCGGGCCGGAAATGGAACGGTCCACATGGCTTTCAGCGGCGAGGTGGATAACGCCATCAACCTCATTCGCCTGCATCAGTTCGAGCATTTTTCCTTGCTCACAGATGTCGAATTGATGGAAGGAGTACAGGGGGTTTGCGGCAATCTCTGCGAGGTTGGACAGGCGCCCGGCATAGGTCAGCTTGTCCACGTTCAGCACCCGGTGGCCAAGGTCACGGACGAGATGGATGCAAAGCGCGGAACCGATGAAGCCCGCGCCACCCGTCACCATGATGCGCTTCATGCAAAGGCCTCCAGCCCGCTGCGCAAGGTGGCGAGGCTTGGCGCGGCCTCATCCTTTTCAGAGAGAACCGGTTTTTGGCCGGGCGGCAAGGGCCAGGCAATGCTCACCGCCGGATCGGCCCAGTGGAGGCTCCGGTCATGCGGTTTGGAATAGAGGCTGGAGACCTTGTAGGCCACGAGGCATTGCGGCTCCAGCGTGAGAAAGCCATGGGCAAAGCCAACAGGAACATAGAGCTGGTTCGCCTTTTCCGCGGTGAGTTCAACGCCCAGCCATTTGCCAAAGCTTGGCGAAGCGGAGCGGAGGTCAACCACGCAATCAAAGATGCGGCCGCGCAGAACCCGGACGATCTTGGCCTGGCCAAAGGGTGGCAGCTGGAAATGCATGCCACGCAGCGTGAAGGCATTCACGGAAAGCGACTGGTTGTCCTGCGGCCAGGAAGTTTCCAAAACCCCATGGGCCTGCAGGCGCGGCTGGTTGAAGGTCTCGGTGAAATAACCGCGCGCATCCTCAAACCTGTCTGGCACAAGTTCAAGCGGCCCGGCGATGGCGAAGGCATTAGCCTGCAAGCCCGGCCTCCCTCGCCCGCTTCAGCACATAGGCGGCATATTCATTCTTGCCCATGATGCTAGCCGCCTGTCCGGCCTGTTCGGGAGAAATGAAGCCATGGGCCAAGGCAATTTCCTCGAGGCAGGCAATCTTGATGCCCTGCCGCAATTCCATGGTGCGCACAAAGGACGCTGCCTCATGCAGGCTGTCGAAGGTGCCCGTGTCGAGCCAGGTGAAGCCCTGGCCCAGGCGTTCGACGTTCAATCTGCCGGCCTCGAGATACATGCGGTTGAGATCGGTGATCTCCAGCTCACCCCGGGCTGAAGGGCGCACCTGCCGGGCCAATTGGCAAACGTCGCCGCCATAAACATAAAGGCCAGTGACCGCCCAATTGGATTTGGGCTCCGCCGGCTTTTCTTCGATCGTCACGGCCTTGCCGGCCTGGTCGAAGCTGACCACGCCATAGCGCTGCGGGTCGGAGACCTGATAGGCGAAAACCGTGGCCCCCTTGCCGTGGCGCACATTTTCCATCGCCTTGCCACAAGCAGACATCAGGCCTTCACCGTAGAAAATGTTATCACCCAAAATCAGGGCGACGGGGCTGCCGGCGGCAAACTCCTCACCAATGATGAAAGCTTCAGCCAGGCCATTGGGCTGGGGCTGTGCCGCATATTGCAGGCGCATGCCAAAGCGCGAACCATCACCCAAAACCTTTTCAAAAAGAGGCGCTTCCTCCGGCTTGGTGATGATCAGCACATCCCTGATGCCAACCTGCAAGAGCACACTCAGCGGATAATAGATCATCGGCTTGTCATAGACAGGCAGAAGCTGTTTCGAGACCGGAATGGT
>JAGWTZ010000016.1 GCA_028868695.1 Alphaproteobacteria bacterium
GGGCCATGTGAACACGCCCTGCAATGTGGAAGAGGAGCTTGGCATCACTTTCCGCGAGCTGATTGAAAAACACGCTGGCGGCATTCGCGGCGGCTGGGACAATCTGCTGGCGGTGATCCCCGGCGGCTCATCGGTTCGCATGGTGCCGGCCGCCCAGATCATCGACACGCCGATGGATTTTGATTCCCTCGGCAAGCTGCGTTCGGGCCTCGGCACGGCGGCTGTGATCGTGATGGACAAATCCACCGATCTCATCAAGGCCATTGCCCGCCTTTCGAAGTTCTACATGCATGAGTCCTGCGGCCAGTGCACGCCTTGCCGCGAAGGCACCGGCTGGATGTGGCGCGTGATGAGCCGCATGGTCGAAGGCCGCGCCGAAAAGCGCGAGATCGACATGCTGCTGGACGTGACCAAGCAGATCGAAGGCCACACCATTTGCGCGCTTGGTGACGCCGCCGCCTGGCCCATTCAGGGCCTGATCACGCACTTCCGCCCGGTGATCGAAGAGCGCATTGATCAATACACCTACCGTTCCACCAAGGATGGCGCCGTGCGCCATGCTGCTGAGTAAAGGAGAAATGTGATGAATGAACATTCTGAACTGCCCTTTATGAACACCAAGGACATGCAGAACCTGCCGCCCTTCATGATGTTTGCCATGTGGCCCTGGCTGATGGCTTCCACCATGATGGCCCAGACCATGAGCTTCTGGACCATGGCGGCCCGCGGCGGCCTGGGCAAAAGCTGGCCGCTGGGCGACAGCTTTGACCACATCAATGACGCGCCTGCCGAGGATTTGATGGAGCACGAACACGTGGCCCCGGAAAAATTCACCGCCAAGGCCAAGGACAAGCACTGAGATTGTGAGGGCTTGAAGATGGCTGAAGAACCGCAAAACATCATTCTTGAATATCTCCGGCGCTTTGACCGCCGGCTGGAGAACATGGAAGCTGATCTGCGTGAAATCAAAAGCCGCATGTCAAATGTTGAAGAAGCGGTGGTTCGCCAGAACCGCCGCCTGGACCGGATGGATGAGCGCATCGAGCGGATCGAGAAACGTCTCGATCTTGCCGAAGCGCATCACTAGGAAACTGAAATGCCAAAGATCAAGATAGACGGGCAGGAACTGGAAGTTGAGAACGGCATCACGCTGTTGCAGGCCTGTGAATTGGCCGGCAAGGAAGTGCCGCGCTTCTGCTATCACGAGCGCCTGTCCGTGGCGGGCAACTGCCGCATGTGCCTTGTGGAAGTGAAGGGCGGCCCGCCCAAGCCGCAAGCCTCTTGCGCCCTGTCTGTCAACGATCTGCGCCCCGGCCCCAATGGCGAGCCGCCGGAAGTGTTCACCAACACGCCGATGGTGAAGAAGGCCCGTGAGGGCGTGATGGAATTCCTGCTCATCAACCACCCGCTGGATTGCCCGATCTGCGACCAGGGCGGCGAGTGCGACTTGCAGGACCAGGCCATGGCCTACGGCATCGATTCCAGCCGCTACACCGAAAACAAGCGCGCCGTGGAAGACAAGAACCTCGGGCCGCTGGTGAAAACCGAGATGACGCGCTGCATCCAGTGCACGCGCTGTGTGCGCTTCACCACCGAAGTGGCGGGTGTCAACGAGATGGGCGCCACCGGCCGTGGCGAGGACATGGAAATCACCACCTATCTCGGCAAGGCCATTTCCTCCGAGCTGCAGGGCAATGTGATTGACCTGTGCCCGGTGGGCGCGCTCACCTCCAAGCCCTATGAATTCAAGGCGCGGCCCTGGGAACTGCGCAAGACCGAAACCATCGACGTGATGGATGCGCTTGGCTCCAACATCCGCGTGGATGCGCGTGGCCGCGAAGTGCTGCGCATCCTGCCGCGCACCCATGAAGACATCAACGAGGAATGGATTTCCGACAAGGCCCGCTTTGTCTGGGATGGCCTGCGCACCCAGCGCCTTGACCAGCCCTATGTGCGTGATCTCGGCAAGCTGCGCCCCGCCTCCTGGGATGAGGCGCTCACCCGCGCCGCCGCCAAGCTGAAGGCGGCCGGCAAGTCCCGCGTGGGTATTCTGCTGGGCGATCTTGTCGCCGCAGAAGAAGCCTTCGCGCTGAAGGAACTGGCCCTCAAGATGGGCATCGCCAATATTGACTGCCGCCAGGATGGCACGCCGCTGGGCGAGCATGGCGGCCGCGCTGGCTACATCTTCAATTCCGGCATCGCCGGCATTGATGATGCTGATGCCATCATGCTCATCGGCTGCAACCCGCGCCTGGAAGCCCCGGTGCTGAATGCCCGCATCAGGAAGCGCCTGAACAAGGGCGGCTGCATCATCGGCGTGATCGGCGACCAGGCCGACCTCACCTACAAATACCATTACATGGGCGCAGGCCCGGACAGCCTGAACGAGCTGGCGGCCCACCCCGCCGCCAAGGCGCAAAAGCCGTTGTTCATTATTGGCCAGGGCTTGCTTGCCCGCCCGGATGGCGCCGCCGCGCTGGCCAAGTGCTACGAAGCTGCCAAGAACATCGGCGTGATCAAGGATGGCTGGAACGGCTTCAACATTCTCCACACCGCCGCTGGCCGCGTGGGCGCGCTTGATGTCTGCGCCCTGCCGGGCGAGGGCGGCAAGTCCACCCGCGAAATGCTGAAGGGCGAGCTTGATGTGGCGCTTCTGGCTGGCGCCGACGAGATCGACATGGCCAAGCTGGGCAAGGCCTTCGTGATCTATATCGGGAGCCATGGCGACGCTGGCGCCGCCCGCGCCGATGTGATCCTGCCGGGTGCAGCTTACACTGAAAAGGCCGCCACCTATGTCAACACCGAAGGCCGCCCGCAGATGACCGGCCGCGCCGCTTTCCCGCCGGGAGATGCGCGCGAGGATTGGGCCATCATCGTGAGCCTCGCCAAGGTCGCCGGCGCTGATCTTGGCTTTGCCAGCATCACAGCTCTGCGCGCCGCCATGTACAAGATCGCCCCGCAGCTGGCCGCCCTTGGCCAGCGCGCGCCCGCCGATGCCGCCGCTTTGGCGGAACTGGCGCAAGGGGCAGGGGCCATGGGCAAGGATGCCTTCACCTCGCCGATCAAGGACTATTACCTCACCAACCCGGTTGCCCGCGCCTCGCGCATCATGGCCGATTGCTCGGCCCTGAAGAACGGGCAGGCCCTGCAGGCCGCGGAGTAAATGATGACCAACCTTTCTCCGCTGCTGCAGATTTTGGTTTACGTGGCCATAAGCCTCGCCTTCGTGGTGGCTGTGCTGGTCTCCACTGCCGTGCTGATTTACGGCGAGCGCAAAATCTGGGCGGCCGTGCACATGCGCCGCGGCCCCAATGTGGTGGGCCCCTGGGGCGTGCTGCAGCCTTTCGCTGACCTGCTGAAATTCCTGCTGAAGGAGCCGGTGATTCCCGATGGCGCCAACAAGGGCGTTTTCGTGCTGGCGCCCTTTGTCTCGGCCTTCATGGCGCTGGCCGCCTGGGCTGTCATCCCGGTCAACAACAACTGGGTGGTTGGCAACATCAATGTCGGCATCCTCTATCTCTTCGCGGTGTCCTCGCTGGGTGTTTACGGCGTGATCATGGCCGGCTGGGCCTCCAACTCGAAATATCCCTTCCTGTCGGCCCTGCGCGCCGCGGCGCAAATGGTGTCTTATGAAGTGTCGATCGGCTTCGTGCTGGTCACCGTCATGCTCTGTGCCGGCTCTTTGAACATCTCTGATATCGTGCGCGCCCAGGATGGCCGCTACGGCATGTTCTCCTGGTATTGGCTGCCGCTGCTGCCGATGATGGTGGTGTTCTTCATCTCGGCGCTGGCGGAAACCAACCGCCCGCCCTTCGACATCGTCGAGGCGGAATCCGAACTCGTCGCCGGCTACACGGTGGAATATTCCTCCTCCATGTTCATGCTGCAGTTCCTCACCGAGCTGGTGGCCGTGCTCACCATGTCGGCGATGACGGCCACCTTGTTCCTCGGCGGCTGGCTGCCGCCCTTTGATGTGGCGCCCTTCACCTGGGTTCCGGGAGTGGTGTGGTTCCTCATCAAGTCCTGGGGCGTGGTGTTCCTGTTCTCGATGACCAAGGCCATCGTGCCGCGCTACCGCTATGACCAGCTGATGCGTCTGGGCTGGAAGGTGTTCCTGCCGATTTCGCTGTTCTGGGTGGCGCTCACCGCCGGTGTGCTGGTCACCATGGGGTGGCTGCCGAAATGAGCACCCTTTCCCCCGCATGGATCGGCGCCGCTGTCGGCCTGGCTTTCGCCATTGTCGACAACCTGCTGATCCATTTCATGCTCAGGGAGGCGCACCAGAAGGGTGAGCCTGCCAATGAGCCGCTGCTGCGGGGCGTGGGCGGCGCAACCGTGTTCTTTTTCCCTCTGGTCGGCTATCTCGTCGGCCCAATGGTGGTGAACTGATATGTCCCTTTCTCTCTCAGGCGCTGGCCGCCAGCTTTTCCTGAAGGAATTCGTGCAGGCCTTCGTTCTGGCCATGCGCTATTTCTTCGCGCCAAAAGTCACGCTGAATTATCCGCATGAAAAAGGCATCCTTTCGCCCCGCTTCCGCGGCGAGCATGCGCTGCGCCGTTATCCCAATGGCGAGGAACGCTGCATTGCCTGCAAGCTGTGCGAGGCGATCTGCCCGGCCCAGGCCATCACCATTGAGGCCGGCCCGCGCCGCAACGACGGCACGCGCCGCACCACCCGCTACGACATCGACATGACCAAGTGCATCTATTGCGGCTTCTGCCAGGAGGCTTGCCCGGTGGATGCCATTGTCGAAGGCCCGAACTTTGAATTCGCCACCGAAACCCGCGAAGAGCTGATGTTCAACAAGGACAAGCTGCTCGACAACGGCGACCGGTGGGAGCGCGAGATTGCGCGCAACCTGGCGCTTGATGCGCCTTACCGCTGAGGGGATGATGGCAACAGTTTTCTTCTTTTATCTCTTCTCGCTGGTGGCCATCGCTTCGGCCATTCTGGTGATCACCGCAAGGAACCCGGTTCATTCCGTGCTGTTCCTCATCCTGTGCTTCTTCAACGCGGCGGGCCTGTTCATTTTGATGGGCGCCGAGTTCCTCGCCATGATCCTCGTTGTGGTTTACGTGGGCGCTGTGGCGGTGCTGTTCCTCTTCGTCGTCATGATGCTGGACGTGGACTTCACCGAACTGCGCTCCGGCATGCTGAACTACCTGCCGGTGGGCGGCGTCATCGGCCTCATCCTGCTAGTGGAAATGGCGGCCCTGTTCGGCACCTGGGTTGTGCCGCAGGACCTGATCGCCCACACCGCGGCCCCCGTGGCCTCAACCGCGCAGAACACCCGCGCGCTGGGTGAAATCCTCTACACCAAATATGTCTTCTTCTTCCAAACGGCAGGCCTCATCCTGCTGGTGGCCATGATCGGCGCCATTGTGCTGACGTTGCGCCACCGCACCGGCATCAAGCGCCAGGTGATCGCCGACCAGGTGGCGCGTTCGCCCGCCACCGCCGTCGAAATCAAGAAGGTTCAACCGGGGCAGGGCATCTGATGATTGGTCTCTCGCATTACCTCACCGTGGCCGCCGTGCTGTTCACGATTGGCATTTTCGGCATCTTCCTCAACCGCAAGAACGTCATCATCATCATGATGTCGATCGAGCTCATGCTGCTGGCGGTGAACATCAACCTTGTGGCCTTCTCCACCACGCTGCAGGATCTGGCCGGCCAGGTTTTCGCGCTGCTGGTGCTCACCGTGGCAGCCGGCGAAGCGGCCATCGGCCTCGCCATTCTGGTGACTTATTACCGCAACCGCGGCTCCATCGCGGTTGAAGACATTAACATGATGAAGGGCTGATGATGGTTCAGGCAATTGTATTTCTGCCGCTGCTGGGCGCCCTGATTGCCGGGCTGTTCGGCACCAAGGCCTTCCGCCAGCTGGGCAGCGATGCCCTGGTCTATGCCGATCATGCCCATGGTCATGATGACCATGCGCATGACAGCCACGGCCATGACGGCCACGGCCACGGCGATCATCATGGTTATGACGGCTCACCCTGGCCGATGTATCTGACCACTGGCCTGCTGCTGGTGGGCGCGGTGCTCAGCTGGGTGATCTTCTGGGGCTTCCTGCATGAAGGCCATGACGTGGAAATCAGCCTGCTGCCCTGGATCAATTCCGGCGCGTTGCAAGCGTCCTGGTCCATCCGCCTGGATGCGCTCACGGCGGTCATGCTCGTGGTGGTCAACACCGTCTCCGCCCTCGTGCATGTCTATTCGCTGGGCTACATGAGCCACGACGAGCATCAGCCGCGCTTCTTTGCCTATCTCTCGCTCTTCACCTTCGCCATGCTAATGCTGGTGACGGCCAACAACCTGATCCAGATGTTCTTCGGCTGGGAAGGCGTGGGCCTCGCGTCCTATCTGCTCATCGGCTTCTGGTACAAGCGCGAAAGCGCCAACGCCGCCGCCATCAAGGCCTTCGTGGTCAACCGCGTGGGTGACTTCGGCTTTGCGCTGGGCATCTTCGGCGTGTTCATGACCTATGGCTCGGTTGAATTCCCGGTGATCTTCCAGCACGCGCCGGATGCGGTTGGCAAATCCATCCACTTCCTGTCATGGAATTTCGATACGCTCACCACGCTGTGCCTGCTGTTGTTCATGGGCGCCATGGGCAAGTCCGCCCAGTTCCTGCTGCACACCTGGCTGCCGGACGCCATGGAAGGCCCCACGCCCGTGTCGGCCTTGATCCACGCCGCCACCATGGTGACGGCTGGTGTGTTCCTTGTCGCGCGCCTGTCGCCGCTGTTCGAGCTGGCCCCCACGGCGCGTGAGTTCGTCACCATCGTCGGCGCCATCACCGCCTTCTTTGCCGCCACGGTGGGCCTGGTGCAGAACGACATCAAGCGCGTGATCGCCTATTCCACCTGTTCGCAGCTGGGCTACATGTTCGTGGCCATGGGTGTTGGTGCCTATGGCGTGGGCATTTTCCATCTCTTTACCCATGCCTTCTTCAAGGCGCTGCTGTTCCTCGGCGCTGGCTCTGTCATCCACGCCATGTCGGGTGAGCAGGACATGCGCAAGATGGGTGGCCTTGCCCCGCACATCCGCCTCACCTGGGCGATGATGCTGGTCGGCACCTTCGCGCTCACTGGCGTGGGCATCCCCGGTGTGGGCGGCTTTGCCGGCTTCCACTCCAAGGATGCCATCATCGAAGCCTCTTATGCCGCGGGCACGGCGCAAGGCCTGTTTGCCTTCACGCTGCTGGTGATCGCCGCTTTCTGCACATCGTTCTATTCCTGGCGCCTTGCCTTCATGACCTTCAATGGCCCGACCCGCGCCAGCAAGGACGTGATCGACCACGCCCATGAAAGCCCGCCGGTCATGCTGGTGCCGCTTTATGTGCTGGCGCTTGGCGCGGTGATCGCGGGCTTCGTGTTCCAGGGTTGGTTCATGGGCGAAGGCCAGGCCGAGTTCTGGGGCGCTGCCTTGTTCCGCGCCCAGGACAACCACGTCCTGCAAGCCATGGAAGAAGTGCCGGTCCTGGTGAAATGGGCCGCCACCATCGCCATGCTGCTGGGCCTGGCGCTGGCCTGGCTGTTCTACATCCGCAAGCCGGAGCTGCCCAAGGCCGTGGCCGAAACCAACTGGCCCGCCTATCAGTTCCTGCTCAACAAGTGGTACTTCGACGAGATCTATGATTTCATCTTCGTGCGCCCCGCATTGTGGCTGGGCCGCCTGTTTTGGAAGGGTGGCGATGGCCGCATCATTGACGGCCTTGGCCCCGATGGCGCCGCAACCGTGGTGAGCGATGTCACCGCCCAGGTGGTGCGCCTGCAGACGGGCTATCTCTACCACTACGCCTTCGCCATGCTGATCGGCGTTGCAGCACTTGTTTCATGGTTCTCATTTGGGGGCGTACACTGATGAATTGGCCTCTCCTTTCCGTTGTCACCTTCCTGCCGCTGGTCGGCGTGCTGTTCATCCTCTTCGCCCGCGGCGAGGATGAGGCGGCGGCGCGCTTTGCCCGCTATGCCGCGCTGTGGACGACGGTTGCCACCTTCCTTGTTTCGCTGCTGATCCTGCCGAACTTCAACGCACAGGCTCAGGGCTTCCAGCTTGTGGAATCGCACAGCTGGCTGGGCATTGCCGGCTACAAGATGGGCCTTGATGGCATCTCCATGCCGTTTGTGATGCTCACCACCTTCCTGATGCCCATCTGCATCGGCGCCAGCTGGTTCGTGAAGTCGCGCGTGCGCGAATACATGATCGCATTCCTGGTGCTGGAAACGCTGATGATCGGCGTGTTCTGCGCGCTGGATATCGTGCTGTTCTATGTGTTCTTCGAAGCCGGCCTGATCCCCATGTTCCTGATCATCGGCGTCTGGGGCGGCCCGCGCCGCGTCTATGCCAGCTTCAAGTTCTTCCTCTACACGCTCCTCGGCTCGGTGCTGATGCTCATCGCCATCATCGCCATGTATTGGCAATCGGGCACCACCGACATCGCCCTGCTGTTGACGCGCGATCCCGGCTTCCCCGCCCAGATGCAAACCTGGCTGTGGCTGGCCTTCTTTGCCTCATTCGCGGTGAAGATGCCGATGTGGCCGGTGCACACCTGGCTGCCGGACGCCCACGTTGAAGCGCCCACCGCAGGCTCGGTGATCCTTGCCGCCATTCTGCTGAAGATGGGTGGTTACGGCTTCCTGCGCTTCTCGCTGCCCATGTTCCCGGACGCCAGCCATTATTTCCAGCCGCTGGTTTACACGCTCTCGGTTGTCGCCATTGTTTACACCTCGCTCGTTGCACTTGTGCAGGAAGACATGAAGAAGCTGATTGCCTATTCATCTGTCGCCCACATGGGCTTCGTCACCATGGGCATCTTCTCATTCACAAGGCAGGGCATTGATGGCGCCATCTTCCAGATGATCAGCCACGGCCTTGTTTCCGCCGCGCTGTTCCTCTCGGTGGGCGTGATCTATGACCGCATGCACACCCGCGAAATCGCGGCCTATGGCGGCCTCGTGAACCGCATGCCGCTTTATGCCTTCGTGTTCCTGTTCTTCACCATGGCCAATGTCGGCCTGCCGGGAACGTCGGGCTTCGTTGGCGAGTTCATGACGCTGCTGGGCACCTTCCAGAACAACACCTGGGTGGCCTTCTTCGCCACCACCGGCGTCATCCTCTCGGCCGGCTATGCCCTGTGGCTTTACCGCCGCGTGGCGCTGGGTGAGCTGGTGAAGGCCTCGCTGGCCCATATCCAGGACATGACGCCGCGCGAGCTGGCGATCATGGCGCCGCTGGTGCTGCTCACCGTGTTCTTCGGTGTCTATCCCGGCCTGATCCTCGATCTCTTCGGCCTTCCCGTTGAAGGCCTCTTGAAAACCCTGCACATCGCCTCGGCCAGCCTCGGTGATGTCATTACAGTCGCGATGCGGTGATCCATGAGCATTGTTCACAACCTTGGCCTTGCCGCCATCTTCCCTGAAATCGCGCTGGCGCTTCTGGCCATGCTGCTGCTCATGGAAGGCGTGTTCTCAAAGCGCGTCACACCCGCCGCCATCCGCTGGGGCGCCATTGCCGCCATCGTGGCCGTGGGCCTCATGGTGGTGTGGAAATCCGGCACCGGCCTTTCGACTGCCTTTGCCGGCGCCTTCATCGTTGATCCCTTCGCCCGCTTCATGAAGGTTCTGGCGCTGGCCGGTTCCGCCATCACCTTGGCCATGTCCGGCAAATACCTCGCCCGCACCAAGATGGATTCGAATGAATATCCCGTGCTGGTGCTGCTGGCCACGCTGGGCATGATGCTGATGATCTCGGCGGGGGATTTGATCTCGCTCTATCTCGGCCTCGAATTGCAGTCCCTGGCCCTCTATGTCGTCGCCGCCATCAACCGCGACAGCGTGAAGGCCTCGGAAGCCGGCCTCAAATATTTCGTTCTGGGCTCGCTCTCCTCGGGTATGCTGCTCTATGGCGCTTCGCTGGTTTATGGCGTCACCGGCCACACCGGCTTTGCCACCATCGCTGATGCCATTGCCGGCCAGCCCACCTCGCTGGCGCTGGTGTTTGGCATTGTGTTCATCATGGCGGGCCTTGCCTTCAAGGTTTCGGCCGTGCCGTTCCACATGTGGACGCCGGATGTCTATGAAGGTGCGCCCACGCCGGTCACAGCCTTCTTCGCCTCGGCGCCCAAGCTGGCGGCCATTGCGCTGTTTACCCGTGTGATGGTTGGCCCCTTCGCCCATGCCACGCAGGCCTGGCAGCAGATCGCCATCTTCATTTCCTTCGCCTCCATGGCGCTGGGCGCCTTTGCCGCCATCGGCCAAACCAACATCAAGCGCCTGCTGGCCTATTCCTCCATCGCCAACATGGGCTTCGCGCTGGTGGGCCTTGCCGCCGGAACGGTGGAAGGCGTGCAGGGCATGCTGGTCTACATGCTGATCTATCTGGTCACCACGCTGGGCACCTTTGCCTGCATTCTGGCCATGCGCCGCAAGGGCATCTATGTCGAGCAGATTTCCGATCTGGCCGGTCTCTCGCGCCGCGACAAGGGCCTGGCCTTCGTGCTGGCCATGATGATGTTCTCGCTGGCGGGCATTCCGCCGCTGGCCGGTTTCTTCGGCAAGCTGTTCGTGTTCATGGCCGCGGTGAAGGCCGGGCTCTATGCGCTCGCCATCCTCGGCGTGCTCGCCTCGGTGATTGGCGCCTACTACTATCTGCGCGTCATCAAGGTCATGTATTTCGATGAACCGGCCGAGGCCTTTGATGGCGCGGACATGGAACTGGCCATCGTCGCCTATGCCTCTTGCGCCTTCGTGATCGGCTTCATCGTGGTCGCCCAACCGCTGGTCGGCTGGGCCACGGGCGCGGCACAAAGCCTGTTCTGATGCAATCACTGGCGGGCGGGAGATGGATGTGAAAGTCCTCCGCCTCGCCACCGTCGATTCCACCAACTTGGAGGCCCGGCGCCTCGCCGAAGGCGGGGAGCAGGGGCCGCTGTGGATCGTGGCGGACGAACAAACCGCCGGCCGCGGCCGCCTCGGCCGGTCTTGGGTGTCTGAGCCCGGCAATCTTTACTCCACGCTGCTGTGGCCCAGCTCCGCCCCGCAAGGAGCGCTGGCCCAGCTCTCTTTCGTGGCCGCCATCGCCGTTCACGAGACTGCAACCCGTTTCGCAAATCCTTCCAGCATCTCATTGAAATGGCCAAATGATTGCCTTCTCGGCGGGGCCAAGTTCTGTGGCATCCTCGCCGAGGTGATCCGCCCCGGCCTGGTGGCCATCGGAATCGGCATCAACATTGCCCATGTGCCCGAAGGCCTGCCTTACAAGGCAGCCCGCCTGCAGGGGGCAGGGGTTGATGCGGTTTTTCAGCAACTCTCGCCAAGCCTTTCACATTGGCTGGAAATCTGGCGCGAAGGGCAGGGCTTCGCCGCCATCCGCAAGGCCTGGGAAGAGCGCTGCGCCCATCTTGGCCAGCCCGTCACCGTGGATGAATTGCCCGGCCGCTTCCTGGGGTTGGCTGAGGATGGTGCGCTGGTTTTTGCGCCGGAAGAAGGCGCCCCACGCCGCGTCTATGCAGGAGACGTGCGGGTAGGCTATCAAGCCGGGCCATGAACGCAAAAAAGAGACTGGACCAATCGCCGGACCTCGTGTTGCTGCCGCTGGGCGGCACCGGCGAGATCGGCATGAATTGCTATTGCTATGGCGTGGGCCCGGCAAGCGCGCGCGAATGGCTGATGGTCGATCTCGGCGTGAAATTCGGCGATGAGCGCGACCCCGGCGTGGACGTGATCCTGCCGGATGTTGGCTTCATCACCAAGAACCGCAAGAAGTTCCAGGGCCTTGTGGTCACCCACGCGCATGAGGATCACATCGGCGCCATCGCCCATCTCTGGCCGCAGCTGCAATGCGAAGTGCATTGCACGCCCTTCGCCGCCGAGCTTCTGAAGCTGAAGCTGATCGAGCATGGGCTGGATGAGGAAGTGCCCGTCATCACCCACAAGCCCGGCGCCAAGTTCCACCTTGGCTCCTTCAAGCTTGAGTTCATTCCCGTCACCCATTCCATCCCGGAATCCTGCGCCCTGTTCATCGACACGGCCCACGGCAACGTGCTGCATTCGGGCGATTGGAAGATTGATCTTTCCCCCCAGCTTGGCCACCACATCGCAGAGAAGCGCTTGCGCGAACTGGGCGAGAAAGGCGTGGATGCGCTGGTCTGTGATTCAACCAATGTGCTGCGCGAAGGCCTCTCACCTTCCGAGAAGGATGTGGCCGCCACGCTGCACCACATCATTGCCCATGCTCCGGGCCGCGTGGCGGTCACCACTTTTGCCAGCCATGTGGAGCGCATTTCCTGCGCCGTGCGCGCCGCGCGCGCCGCCGGCCGCGAAGTGGTGATCGCCGGCCGCGCCATGCGCAACACCATCGAAGCGGCGCGCAAATGCGGCTACCTGAAGGATGCAGGCGCCTTCCTTGATATTGAGGAATTCGGCTATCTGCCCAATGACCGCATCATGCTGCTGTGCACCGGCAGCCAGGGCGAGCCGCGCGCCGCCATTGCCCGCATCGCCGAGGACAGCCACCCGCAAATCGCGCTGGAGAAGGGCGATCTCGTCATCTTCTCGGCCCGCACCATTCCCGGCAATGAGAAGGAAGTGGGCGCCGTCATCAACAATCTCTCGAAGTTGGACATTGATGTGATCACGCCTGATGAGGCGCTGGTGCATTCTTCTGGCCACCCCAGGCAGGGCGAACTCAGGCAGATGTATGAGTGGGTGAAGCCCAAGGTTCTGGTGCCCATGCATGGCGAGCCGCGCCACTTGCGCGCCCATGCGAAATTCGCCGCCGCCCAAGGCATCGCTGAAACCCTGATCCTTGAGGATTTCAAGATCGCCCGCCTGACGCCTGGTGCCGCCGAAATCATCGACGAGGCCCCGGGCGGCCGCCTGCATTTGGATGGCAAGTTGATCGTGCCTGCGGAAGATGGCCCCGCCCGCCAGCGCCGCAAGCTTTCCTTCGCGGGCATCGTGCACGTCAGCCTGCAGGTGAGTGAAAAACTTGATCTGCGCGACGTGGTGTTGAAGGCCGATGGCTTGCCCGCCCACATGGAACCCGATCTGGAGGAACTGGCGGAAGACGCCTTCACCGCCATGCCCCGCGCCCGCCGCAAGGATGATGCCACGGTGGAGGAAGCGGTGCGCACCGCCATCCGCCGCGCCTGTGATGACATCTGGGGCAAAAAACCTGTGTGCAAGGTCACCGTGTTGCGCAGTTGAATGGGGGAAACGGCATGAGCGCCAAAACACTGTTCCAATTCTTGTCCTTCTTCCGCTGGCTGATGCTGGTGTTCTGCTTCGGGCTGGCTTTGGCGCTTTCGGCCTTCGCCTATGAGTTTGCGCTGAAGCTGTGGAAATTCGCCCTCGCCATTCCCTCCATGGATGACGTGGATGCCGTGCTCGGCCTGCTGGGCCTGGTGGATCACGCGCTGGTGGCGGGGCTTGTGGTCATGGTCATGCTTTCCACCTTTTCGTCCTTCATTGAGAACCAGGATGACGAGCAGGGGCAGGTGTCCTGGCTATCGTCCATTTCCTTTGGTGCGCTGAAGACCAAGCTGGCCGCCACCATCACCGCCATCGGCGCCATCACCTTGCTGGAACATCTGTTTCAGGATTCAGCGCTCAACCCCGTCAACGTGGGGCTGGAACTGGCGGTGGAGCTGGTGCTGCTGCTGGTCTTCGTGGCCTTCGCGGTTCTGGATGGCTTGGCCAGCCGCCGCCCACACTGAAACAGCCGCTGGCCAGCAACAGCTTTTCGCCCTAGCATGGCGCAGATCGGGGGCTGCAAGCGGAGAGTACCATGGCGCAGGCAGACAAGATCTTTTCCAGCTCAATCGCTTCCATCTACGATGACCTGATGGGCCCTGTGTTCTTCGCGCCCTATGCCGAAGACCTCGGGCGCCGCGCCTCTGCGTTGAAACCCGCCACCATTCTCGAAACGGCAGCGGGCTCAGGCATCTCAACTGAGGCGCTGGTGAAGGCCGCACCGGGCGCAGCGCTCACCGCGGTGGATCTCAACCAGGCGATGATTGATGTCGCCAGCGCCAAGCCCGGCCTCAACAAGGTGCAGTGGCAGGCCTGTGACGCCACCAAGCTGCCCTTCGCCGATGGGCTGTTTGATCTTGTGGCCTGCCAGTTCGGCGTGATGTTCTTCCCCGACAAGGTGGCCGCCTTTGCGGAAACCCGCCGCGTGCTGAAACCGGGCGGCAGCTTCATCTTCAGTGTTTGGGACGCGCTGGATGTGAACCCCGTGCCCGACGCCGTCTTGTGGGAGCTTGCCAAGCTCTTTCCCGCCAATCCGCCCAGCTTCATGCGCCGTTTGCCCCATGGCTTCTTCGATGTGCCGGAATTGACGCGCGCCCTTCTCGCCGCCGGGTTCTCCAAGGTGGCGGCAGAGCATGTGGAGCTTGCCTGCAACGCGCCATCAGCCCGCCATCTCGCCATCGCCCTTTGCCAGGGCACGCCGATGCGCCCGGAAATTGAGGCCCTGAGCCCCGGCCGGCTGGAGGAAGTAACTGAAGCCGTTGCCGCGGGCCTGGCCCGCAAATTCGGCAATGGCGAGGTCCGCTCTACCATGCAAGCCATTGTGTTCGAAGCCAAAAGCTGAGCGGCGCTGGCGCTGATTTCAAACCTGCAACGGCGATTCAAGCTGTGGTACAGCGGCTGCCATGGCCAAACGTGATTCTGCCCCAACGCCTCCGCCGCCACCGCCCCAGCCGATTGAGCTGAAGGACGCGCTGGAAGAGCGCTACCTTGCCTATGCCTTGTCCACCATCATGCACCGCGCGCTGCCTGATGTGCGCGACGGCCTGAAGCCCGTTCACCGCCGCCTGCTGCATGTGATGCGCCTGCTGCGGCTGGACCCCAACACCGCCTTCAAGAAATCCGCCAAGATCGTGGGCGACGTGATGGGCGGCTATCACCCGCATGGCGACCAGGCGATCTATGAGGCCATGGTGCGCCTCGCCCAGGATTTCTCCTCGCGCTATCCGCTGGTCGACGGGCAGGGCAATTTCGGCAACATCGATGGCGATGGCGCCGCCGCCTACCGCTACACCGAAGCGCGCATGACCGACGTGGCCCGCCTGCTGCTGCAGGATCTGGATGAGGCCACCGTTGATTTCCGCCCCAACTATGACGGCACGCTGGAAGAGCCAGTGGTGCTGCCCGGCGCCTTTCCCAACCTTCTCGCCAATGGCGCCACTGGCATTGCCGTGGGCATGGCCACCTCAATCCCGCCGCACAATGTGGCCGAGATTTGTGATGCCGCCCTGCACCTGATCAAGACGCCCGGGGCAGGGGTGGAGAAGCTCACGCAATTCGTTCTGGGGCCTGATTTCCCCACCGGCGGCATCATCATCGACAGCCGCGACAGCATCATCGAAGCCTACAAGACGGGCCGCGGCGGCTTCCGCGTGCGCGCCAAGTGGGCAAAGGAAGAGCTGCCGCGCGGCGGCTGGCAAATCGTCATCACCGAGATTCCCTATCTCGTGCAGAAGAGCCGCCTGATCGAGCGCATGGCCGAACTGCTCACCGAAAAGAAGCTGACGCTTCTGGGCGATGTGCGCGATGAAAGCGCTGAAGACGTGCGCATCGTGCTGGAACCAAAGACCCGCAATGTCGATGAGAACGTGTTGATGGAGCAGCTGTTCCGCAACACCGAGCTGGAGAGCCGCTTCCCGCTCAACATGAATGTGCTCTCGCAGGGCAAGGTGCCCAAGGTCATGTCGCTCAAGGATGTCTTGCGCGAATGGCTGGACCACCGCCGCGAGGTGCTGCAGCGCAAATCCCGCCACCGGCTGGAGGAGATTGCCCACCGGCTTGAAATCCTCGGCGGCTATCTCATCGCCTATCTCAACATTGATGAGGTGATCCGCATCATCCGCGAGGAGGATGAGCCCAAGCCCGCCCTGATGAGGCGCTTCAAGATCAGCGATGTGCAGGCCGAGGCTATCCTGAACCTGCGCCTGCGTGCCTTGCGCAAGCTTGAGGAAATGCAGATCCGCACCGAGCATGATGAGCTCATCAAGGAGCAGGCGGGCCTGAACAGCCTGCTCAAATCCGATGACAGGCAATGGGCCACCATCAGCGACGACATCAAGGCCCTGAAGGAAACCTATTCCAAGAAGACGCCGCTGGGCCGCCGCCGCACTGATTTTGCCGAAGCGCCGGAGATCGACGCTGATTTCGAACAGGCGATGATCGAGAAGGAGCCCATCACCGTGGTCTGCTCCGACAAGGGCTGGATCAGGGCCATGAAGGGCCACATCGAGGATATGTCCACCCTGTCCTACAAGGATGGCGATACGGGCAAATTCGTCGTCCCGGCCCAGACGACAGACAAGATCATGCTGTTCTCGTCCTCCGGCAAGTTCTTCACGCTGGAGGCCTCGAAGCTGCCAGGCGGCCGCGGCCATGGCGAACCCTTGCGCCTGATGGCCGATGTCGATGCGGCTGATGCCATCGTGGCGCTGTTTGTCTTTGAGCCAGGCGCGAAGCTGCTTCTGGCTTCAACCGAGGGTGATGGATTCATCGTCGGGCAAGAGGAATGTCTCGCAAATACGCGGAAGGGTAAACAGGTGCTTAACGTCAAGGTGCCTGCCGAGGCTGTGGTTTGTTCGACGATTCCACCCAACGCTGATCATGTCGCCACGGTGGGAGACAACCGCAAGCTGCTGGTGTTCAAGCTGGCCGAATTGCCGGAAATGCAGCGCGGCAAGGGCGTGCGCCTGCAGAAATTCAAGGATGGCGGCCTGTCTGATGCCCGTGCCTTCAATCTGGCCGAAGGTCTTGCCTGGGTGGACGGGTCAGGCCGCAATTGGAACGTGCAGGATTTGGCTGAATGGATAGGTGAAAGGGCCCAGGCCGGGCGGCTGCCGCCCCGCGGCTTCCCCAAGACAAACAAGTTCAATTGAAGCTTCTGGTTAAAACTCGATCAACCACTCCCTGTTAGCTTGCAGCCAGGGCCGGGGGGCTCTGCGCAAGCGGCAAGGGTTGGGCGCCTTGTTGAACCGCGCGATGGTGTCGAGGGAAGTTTCGAACTGACATGCAGGGTAGGAGATTTTGGGTTGAACTCGGCGTCATCCAGCACGAACCTGGGGATGCCGTGGAGACAAGCCCCGCCAGCGAGAAAAAGCGCTTTGAGGCGGGCGGCGTTCGCGTAACCAGCGGCAACATCGGCACAGAGATTAAGTGGCACGCCCAAACGCGCTGCATCTCCTCGCTGTTTGTGGTTCTGGAATGGCTGCGCGGCGCGCGCGCGCCCTTCGTGCTGCGCTATTATGTTTCCGGCTGGTTTGAGGAATTCTACAAGACTGCGGGCGAAGCCTCGCAGCGCATCGAGGCCATCATCGCCAGAGGCGACCGCCACTTCCCCGTGCGCACCTTTGTGGAGGAGGTGGAGCCGGTCAAAACGGTACTTGCGCCTCTGCTGGTCGACGCCCTCAATGCGAAAGATCACGTTGACGACTACAGCGTGGATTGCGTCTACAATCGCATGGCAAGCCGGTTCGACGTATTGAGGGTTGGCAAGAAATCACTCATAGCGCGAGTCTATGGTGATGTTGAGAGCTCGCATCCCAGGCAAACCATTGGCTCGTATAGCGATGCGGTGAGTGCAGGCTATCGCGAAGTGCTCGAAAGTGGCAAACCTCGCACCGATCATGTGCTTGCCGCGCTCCGGTTCCCCAACAACTCGGTCTATTGGGTCCCTTACCACAGGCTCATTTTGCCAAAGCATGGAAACGCCAGTGTTGATGGCGTCAAAGTGATCTCACAATTTGGAAAGATCGGCTTCAAGGTGATTTGAGCTAGCGCCGAGCTTGGCCAATACACCATTTGGATTTGCTTGATTGGTCACAGGCTCATCGACAAACTGCTCAATGTGCAACCGTTCCGCAACAGTCAAATATTCGACGGGTTCCACGCCGTCTGAATGCCACAGCCATCGCAAGAAGCCACGTTCGATGAATGGATATCCCATGCGGCCGGGGTATCCCCTTGAGGCGATCGACTGGCTGGTGAGAGCCCACATCGCGTCGAAGTCCCATTTCAGCATAGCGAGCAAGGCACCCATGACTGAAAAATCTGCGACGGCGTCTTTGCTCTTAATGGACTTATCCATCCAGACTTCACCATGATAAACCAGCTTGCCCCGCAGCCGTTCTGAAATTGATCCTGCGGGCGGTTTTATGTGGCTCGGCACCATCAGCTCATCACGCCGCATGTAAACGCCAATCATGTAATTGCCGCACCATTCCGCGAGGCTGACGTCAATATTGTCAAAGCGGTAGGCTTGCAGGCCGACAACCTTGTTGTCGCAATTTTTCAAGGCCATCCAGAATGCGCGTTCCTTGGAAAAATCACAGACGCGGTAGTCATGCATCGGCCCTGGCTCAATATTTCTGGCTGCGCGCTTCACAGCAGCGTATTCTGCCATGTCATTGCTTACAACCACAGCAAGGCCGCCGTCGTTCAGTGCGCCTTCAAGGCGTAGAACAGTTTTGCAGATTCCAAGTGGATTCTTCAGTCCGCAATTCTCTGACATGGGCCCCAATCTTTTGAACTGCTTTGATTTTTCCACAAATCAACTGATTTGCCAAAGGCAAAATCAAGCCCCCCCATGCCAAACCCAGCCTTCAGGGCCCAGGCGCTCTTGCGGCAGGAAGCGGGCCTTGTAGGCCATTTTGGGCGAGCCGGGCACCAGATAGCCTAGATAAAGATAGGGAAGGTTGAGGCGCTGCGTGCGCTGGATGCTGTCCAATATGATGAAGGTGCCGGGGCTGCGCTGCGCCAGGCCGGGGTCGAAGAAGGAATAGATCAGCGATAGCCCATCAACCAGGATATCCACCAGCACGCAGGCCGCCAGCGTGCCGCCCAGCGGATGTTCACGCTTGTAGCGGTATTCGATCAGGCGGCTGTCCACCACGGTTTCATCAATCATCGCCGCAAAATCGAGAACCGACATGTCGGCCATGCCGCCGTCTGAATGGCGCGTGTCGATATAGCTGCGGAAAAGCTCATAGTGTTCGGCGGTGGCCTGGGCGGGTGCGGCGCGCGAAACCAAATCGCTGTTGGCGCGCAGCACCCGGCGGAAGCTCTTGCTCCAGTCGAATTCCTTCACCGGTATGCGCGTCGAGGTGCAGGCGGCGCATTGGTCACAGGCCGGCTTGTAGGCGATGTTCTGGCTGCGGCGGAAGCCGGCGTGGGAAAGCTGGCTGGCCAGTTGCCGCGCGTCCTGTCCCATGAGATGGGTGAACACCTTGCGCTCTTCCCGCCCCGGCAAATAGGGGCAGGGCGTGGCCGCGGTAATGAAGAATTGCGGAAAATTCCGGCGCTCAACTGACATCCCCCAAATATCCAACTTCTCGGCAAGCCGCGCAAGACCATTGGCAGCCGCGGCACTTTCGCTTATTTGAGCGCGGCAGGAAGAGGAGAAGGCTATGGCTGTGAACTGCGCGTGGATTGGCTTGGGCGTGATGGGCTTTCCCATGGCGGGGCATTTGGCCAAGAAGGGTGGCGCGGCGCTCACAGTCTATAACCGCTCCGGCGGCAAGGCCGCCAAATGGCAGTCCACGCATGGCGGCAAAACCGCGCCCACCCCGCGCGCCGCTGCCGAAAGCGCGGATTTCGTTTTCGCCTGCGTGGGCAATGATGATGACTTGCGCGCCGTGACCATTGGCGGGGAGGGCGCTTTCCACACCATGAAAAAAGGCGCGGTGTTCATTGATCACACCACTGCCTCGGCCGATGTGGCGCGCGAGCTGGCGGCGGAAGCCGCCAAACGGGGCCTAGGTTTCATCGACGCGCCTGTCTCGGGCGGCCAAGCGGGGGCGGAGAATGGCGTTCTCACCGTGATGTGCGGCGGCGATGAGGCAACTTATGCCAAGGCCGAACCGCTGATCATGAATTTCGCGCGCATGTCGAAGCTGCTGGGCCCGTCGGGTTCTGGCCAGCTCGCCAAGATGTGCAACCAGATCGCCATCGCAGGCCTCGTGCAGGGCCTTGCCGAATGCGTGCAATTCGGCATGAAGGCGGGGCTGAACATGGAGGATGTGATCGCCGTCATCTCCAAGGGCGCAGCCGGAAGCTGGCAAATGGAAAACCGCCACAAGACCATGATCGCCGGAAAGTTTGATTTCGGCTTCGCGGCGGATTGGATGCGCAAGGACTTGGGGATTTGCCTCGACGAAGCCCGCAAGAACGGCGCGGTGCTGCCCGTGACCGCACTGGTCGACCAGTTCTACGCCGAAGTGCAAAAGATGGGCGGCGGCAGGTGGGATACGTCGAGCTTGATTGCGAGATTGATGAGGTAGCATTTCAAAACGAATTTGCATACTCGGCTAGCTGAAGAATTCGGCTATCGCAGTCGCAAATTTGCTCGTTACAGTATCTTCTTGGGGAATTTGACTCCACCCAAGCGGAACATTTCGGCCATTAGAAAAGGATTGCATGTTCTTCTTCCGATTCTTATTGACATCATCATACTGAGCACCTGCGTCGGAAGTTGCGACAATAAGTATGGAATTATTCAGAGGCGGTGGAGTGATCCAAAACCGGCTGCTAGGGTGAAATGACTTGGCAACACCGATAATAGGCGCCCCTTCTGCAATATAGCAATCCATTGCACCATTGATTGCGGTTGACGTTGGGGCAAGCCTAGTCAGTGCATTGGGCGAATAACCGGACAGAGGCTGTGTTGTGTTTATTTGAGTTACAAGCAGATCACCAACTTGACACTTAAAAAGCAATGCAGGCGTTTGTCGGATATAAAAGACTGATCCTTGAGTTCGCGATCGTTCAGCGAGTCCCTTTGCGCTACTCAAGTCGCAGTGCAAACAACCATCTGAATACTGTTGCACCCAAGTTGAGTGCCAGGCGTTGCGACCGTGATGTAGGTAATAAAGTTGTACTGCTTTGACCGACTGAAGCTTGGCGTTCGCGAATTTTGGGAACTTACTTTCTTCAAATCTGGTAAGCTTTGCCATTCTCGCACTTTCAATATTGGTTCTCAGCCAGCCAACTTCCGCGCCATCTCCAGCGCGAAGTAAGTCAACACCCCATCCGCGCCAGCGCGCTTGAAGGCCATTAGGCTTTCGGGGATCACCTTGGCAGCGTCAAGCCAGCCGCGCTCTATCGCTGCCATCAGCATCGCGTATTCGCCGCTCACCTGATAGGCGAAGGTGGGCACGCTGAATTCGCGCTTCACGCGGCTCACAATGTCGAGATAAGGCATGCCGGGCTTCACCATCACCATGTCCGCGCCCTCGGCAATGTCGAGCGCCACTTCGCGCAGCGCTTCATCGGAATTGGCGGGGTCCATCTGATAGGTGCGCTTGTCTCCCTTCAGCATGCCGCCAGAGCCCACGGCCTCGCGGAACGGGCCATAAAACCCGCTCGCATATTTGGCGGAGTAGGCCATGATCGAAACGTCCTGCAGTTTCACGCCGTCCAGCCCGGCGCGGATGGCGCCGATGCGCCCATCCATCATGTCCGAGGGTGCGATGACATCACAACCCGCCTCGGCCTGAACCACGGCCTGCTTCACCAGCGCCACAACACTTTCGTCGTTCACGATCTTGCCGTCCCGCATCAGCCCGTCCTGGCCGTGCGAGGTGTAGGGATCAAGCGCCACATCGCACATGATGCCGATCTCCGGCACTTCCTTCTTGATGGCGCGAACCGCGCGGCACACGATGTTTTCCGGGTTGAAGGCCTGGGTGGCCTCTTCATCGCGCAAGGCAGGGGCGGTGTTGGGGAAAAGGGCGAGGAGGGGGATGCCCAGCTTCGCGGCCTCTTTCGCCTGCCTGACGGCAATGTCGATGGAATAGCGCGTCACACCCGGCATGGAGGAAACGGCTTCCGTCTTGTCTTTCCCGTCGATCACGAAAATCGGCCAGATGAGATCAGCGACGGTGAGCGTGTTCTCGCGCACCAGCTCCCGCGCCCAAGGGGCTTTGCGGTTGCGGCGCAGGCGGGTGGAGGGGAAGGAGGGGTCAGGATGTGTCATGGCGCAAGCCATAAACGCCTGCCGGGCATTTGGCAATTTGCAGCGCCGCCGCATTCAGCGCCCGTTAACCATGGCCTCTGCCATTAGCTCAAATTTTAGCTTGTTTTAGCAACTGGCATGGCAACCCGGCAGCCTGAGGGGCAACTGATCGGGGTGACAAGAATGAATGGTTTGAAAGCGTGGGCCATGCTGGGGCTGGCCGTGCCGCTTTGGGCGGGCGTGGCGCTGGCGGATAGTTCGACCGCTGAAAAGGCTGCTGAGATGCTGGCCCGGGCCCAATCGCTGGATATGAAGTGTTCCTATCTTTCGGCGGCACAGAAGGACGAGCTTTCCAAGCTTGTGGCGCGCGCCGAACTGGCGCTGGCCAACCGTGAGCCCATTGAAGCCACCAAGGCCGCCATGCAGCGCGGACGTGATGCCGGCCTTGCCGCGGCCTGCAGCGCCGATGAAAAGCAAAGCCTCACCATGCTGCTGAACGCGGCGCGAGAGGCCGCCAGCGCCGCAGCCGCTGAACCACAGGCAGAACCTGCGGCACCTGTGCCAGCTACGCCGGCGCTCTCGTCCCATGACGTCGCCATGGCGGAAAAGCCGGTGGCGGAATCCAAGACGGCTGATCCGGTCTTTGATGCGCCGGTTCTGCCCAAGGCGCCGGGCATGACAAACCAGCCAGCCACGGCAGCCGCAGACATCAAGGTGCAAGACCCGGTGCAGCCGCTGGCCAAGCCGGCTGAAGTGAATGTGAAGAAGCCCAAGCTTGTGGGCCAGATGGCGGCAGCTCCGGCAAAGGGCAATCTCGGCAGCTATGCCAAGCTCACCCAGGCCTATTTCCTGGCCTCGCGCTGCAACTCGAAGAACCCCGCCCAGATCGGCGCGATGTATTCCTCGATCGTCAACCTGCACGACAGCCTGATGCAGGGCCACAGCGCCCGCGAAGTGGCCGCCGTGCTCAATGGCGCCCGCGCCCGCGCCAGCGCCTCAAGCTGCTCCTGAGCGTAACAAAGCGTTAGGCATGCCGGGCAACCCGTTGTTCGGCATGCTTCACAAGGCGCTGTAAACTCAATTCAAAATCACCGCAAATTTCCGAAAATATAAGAACAAATTTACCGAGCCTCTTCAGCCGAATTTAAAGCCTGATGCGTAGTTTGGCCCCATCAGCAAGGAACAGCCCGATAAAGAGGCTGGCCACTGGAAACAGGTTTTGAAAGAGGTTTCAGTATGAACACGCAAGTTGTTGTGGGGGAACGCCGCGCCACCGTTGATCCGAAGCGCGCCGAAATCAAGCATCGCTATTTGGAATCCCTGACCCTGATCGAGCGCCTGCATCGCCGCCTGCTCGATGTGATCAAGGACGACTTTGAACGCACCGGCGAAAAGGAAGTGAACCCCGTGCAGGCCCTGTTGCTGTTCAACATCGCCGATGCCGAACTCACCGCCGGCGAACTCAAGACCCGTGGCCACTATCAGGGCTCCAACGTGTCCTACAATCTCAAGAAGCTGGTGGAAGCCGGTTACGTCAATCACGAGCGCTCCGCCGCCGACAAGCGCTCGGTGCGCATCAGCCTCACCGAAAAGGGCGAGGGCATCCGCAGCCGCGTCGACGCGCTTTACAACCGCCAGCTCTCGGCCATCGAACAGGTGGTGGGCCTTTCCACCGAAGAGTTCGACAAGCTCAACAAGGCGCTGGCCCGCCTCGAGCGCTATTGGACCGACCAGATCCTCTACCGCCTCTGAGCCTGCATTCAGCCTTTGCAAAGCCCGCCGCAGCCCAGGATGCGGCGGGTTTTTGCTTGCCTAAAAACCCCCGGCTGCGTAATTGGGCGCAAGAAGGCAACTTTGCGGAGAGGTGGCAGAGTGGTCTATCGCGACGGTCTTGAAAACCGTAGGGGGTGCAAGCCCTCCGGGGGTTCGAATCCCTCCCTCTCCGCCACTGTCCAATGGCCTCGCATATTCCCAACCTGAAAGTCTGGATTCCCTTTCCAGATCAACATCCGTTTCGTGGCTGCCCCGAGATGGCGTGATGATTGAGCCTGGGGCAGGGGGCTATTTTTCGGAGACGCTAGGCCCCGCCACCTGTTGCCCAAATGCTTCAAGGCACAATTTTGACCAAATCGCGCTTTTAATGGGCCGCGAAATGTGATTCCTGCACCTTCCGGACGTTCAGGCCCTTGCGGGTGGAAGCACCCATCCAAAGTGCGACTGGTGATTGTTGTCGCCCTTGCAATCCTGACAGGCGTGCTAGGCTTTTGACGTGGGGGCCAAGGCTTGGTAGTGGGTTTTACAAACAGGCGTTAACTGAGGCAAAGAATGCGGAAAGTTTTGGGTATGTGGGGTGAGCGGCATCGTGTTTCCACGCGTGTTATCATAGGTTTGCTGGGCGTGAGCCTGGGCGCCTCGCTGCAGGCGCAGGCCGCCGGCAGCATTTTTGATGCGCCCAAGAAGCAGGAAGCGCCAATTACCCCCTCTGGCACCCCGACAACGGCCACTGAAGTGGTGCAGGGCCAGAACCAGATGCCCATGCTGCAATCCAACAGCGACAAGCTGTTGCAGGATGCCCAGGCCCGCTATGCCTCGATCGTCTCGCAAGGCGGCTTCCCCGTGGTGCCGAATGGCAACTACAAGAAGGGCGACCATGGCGGCAATGTCGCCATCCTCAACAAGCGCCTGTTCATCGAAGGCTATCTGCGCGTTGAAGGCACGCAGGGCCAATATGCCGAGATTTTCACCACTGCCACGCAGGATAGCGTTGCCCGCTTCCAGCACAACCATGGCCTCGCGGTGACCGGCAAGGTGGATGCCGCCACCATTGCCGAACTCAATGTGCCGGCCGACAAGCGCCTCGCCACCATTGCCGCCAACGTGCCGCGCCTTGCCACATACGAAGAGGGGCTGGGAGACCGCTACATCGTCGTCAACGTTCCGGCCCAGCAGCTGGAAGCGGTGAGCGGCGGGCGCGTCTTTGAGCGCCATAACGTGATCGTCGGCCGCCCCGCACGTCCCACCCCCGTGGTGATGACGGCGCTGGCCACCGTCAAGTTCAACCCGTATTGGAATGCGCCTGTCTCGATCGTCGAGAAGGACATCATCCCCAAGTTCGACTCGAATTTCACCTATCTCAAGGAACACGACATCAAGATCCTGCGCGGCGGCCAGAATGGCGAAGTGGTTGACCCGCACACCATCGATTTCAAGACGGTGAAGCTTGACGACCTGCTGTTCCGCCAGGAGCCGGGCCCTGAAAACGCCATGGCCACCGCCAAGATCGAATTCCCCAGCCCCTTCGGCATCTATCTCCACGACACGCCTGAAAAGCAGATGTTCAACTATAACAACCGCTTTTACTCTTCAGGCTGCATCCGCGTGCAGAAGGTGGCGGATCTGATTGATTGGATCCTCAACGGCCAGGACGGTTATAACCCGGACAGGATTGCCACCATGGCCAAGACGCTGGAACGCCTCGATGTGCCCCTGACCACCCCGCCGCAGCTGCGGGTGGCCTATCTCACTGCCTGGCCGGCCGCTGGCGGCACCGTGGCCTTCCGCAATGACGTTTATGAAATGGATGGCTCTGGCTTCACCGTGGGCCAGCCCATGCCGGTGGGCGAGATGAGCCCCGATGGCAAGCGCTTCGTGCTGAAGCCGCTGCCGCATGCCCAGTCGGTCGATGCTGCAGAGGCTGAAGGCAATGGCTTCTTCGGCAAGTCCAACACTCTGTTCGGCTCTTCCTCGAAGCCGGCGCAGGGCTCGCTGTTCTCCTCCGGCAAGCAGGGCGGCCAAGCCTCGCAGGGCGTGCCGCTCGGCGCCAATGGCAAGCCCAAGGGCCTGTTTGACTGGGAAACCTATTACAAGCAGCACCCCAAGGATGGCCTGACAGCTGACGTGGGCAAGACGCTGAAGAAGAAAAAGAAGAAAGACCAGAAGACCGACAGCACCTTGACGGCCAAGGCCACGGACACCAAGGCCAAGACCACGACCAAGACGGCCACCGCTAAGGCGGCAACTGATCCGAACGCCGCCAAGGCCGCCACTGCTGACGCCAAGCCGGTGGTGAAAAAGAAGTTGAAGAAGAAGCTGGATTGCACCGCCGGTGAGGGTGGCAAGCTGCCCGACGGCTGCAAGGCCCCGGACGCCGCCGCTGCCGCAAACCCGGTTCCGGTGCCGGATGCGCCAGCGCCGGATGCCGCAAAGCAGCCGTGAACTGGCCGCAAGCAGCACTTTACGCAAGGGTTGAAGCCTGTATAGACAGGCTTCAATCGTTTTAGGGGTAGACTCATGGCGAAGGCAGCAAAGAAGGCAGTGAAGACCAAGGCGAAGGCCAAGAAGGCCGGCAAGGCGGCCCGCAAGGCCAAGCCGCTGTTCCCCGGTTTCTTCAAGGACAAGCTCGCCAAGGCCGACCCCAAGATCGCCAAGGCCATCGCCTCCGAGCTGCTGCGCCAGCAAAACGAGATTGAGCTGATCGCCTCGGAAAACATCGTCTCGCGCGCCGTGCTGGAAGCGCAGGGCTCGGTGATGACCAACAAATATGCCGAAGGCTACCCCGGCCGCCGCTACTATGGCGGCTGCCAGTATGTTGACCAGTCGGAGCAGCTGGCCATTGACCGCGCCAAGGAACTGTTCGGCGCAACCTATGCCAACGTGCAGCCGCACTCTGGCGCCACGGCGAACCAGGGCGTGTTTTTTGCGCTGCTGCAGCCGGGCGACACCTTCATGGGCCTCGACCTTGCCTGCGGCGGCCATCTCACCCACGGCTCGCCCGTCAACCAATCCGGCAAGTGGTTCAAGGTTGCGTCTTACCTCGTGCGCCAGGACACGCTGCAGATTGATTATGACTCCGTGGCCCAGCGTGCGCTGGAAACCAGGCCGAAGCTGATCATCGCTGGCGGCTCGGCTTACCCGCGCGCCATCGACTTCAAGAAGTTCCGCGAGATTGCGGATTCGGTTGGCGCCTATCTGATGGTGGACATGGCGCACTTTGCCGGCCTCGTGGCCGGTGGCCAGCATGCCAACCCGCTGGATTACGCACACGTGGCCACCACCACCACGCACAAGACCCTGCGCGGCCCGCGCGGCGGCATGATCCTGACGCGTGATGAAGACCTCGGCAAGAAGATCAACTCGGCCATTTTCCCCGGCATCATCGGCGGCCCGCTGGAGCATGTGATCGCCGCCAAGGCCGTGGCCTTCGGTGAGGCGCTGAAGCCGGCCTTCAAGAAATATGCCGCCCAAGTGAAGCGCAATGCCGCCGTTCTGGCGGAGACCATGATCGCGGGCGGTTGTGACATCACCACCGGCGGCACCGACACGCATCTGATGCTGGTGGACCTGCGCAAGAAGGGCCTGACCGGCAAGGCCGCAGAGGCCGCCCTGGGCCGCGCCTACATCACCTGCAACAAGAACGGCATTCCCTTCGACACGGAAAAGCCGATGATTACTTCAGGCATCCGCCTGGGTTCTCCGGCCGGCACCACCCGCGGCTTCGGCGAGGCCGAATTCCGCGAAGTGGGCGGCCTGATCACCGAGGTGCTGGACGGCCTCGCCAAGAACGGCGAGCAGGGCAACGCCAAGGTTGAAGCTGGTGTGAAGAAGAAGGTTCTGGCCCTGACGAGGAAGTTCCCGATCTACGGGTAAGGGAAGGGGGGCACAGCATGCGTTGTCCCTTCTGCGGCAATGCCGATACGCAAGTGAAGGACAGTCGCGCCTCGGAAGATGGCTCGGCCATCCGCCGCCGCCGCGCCTGCCCGGATTGCGGAGGCCGCTTCACCACATTTGAACGCGTGCAACTGCGCGAACTCTCGGTGATCAAGCGCAATGGCCGCCGCACGCTGTTTGACCGCGACAAGCTGGCCCGTTCCATCCAGGTTGCGCTGCGCAAGCGCCCGGTTGATGCCGAGCGCGTGGAGCGCATGATCAGCGGCATCGTGCGCCAGCTCGAAAGCCTGGGCGACAATGAAATCAAGTCCGAGCAGATTGGCCAGCTGGTGATGGAAGGGCTGAAAAGCCTTGATGACGTGGCCTATGTGCGCTTCGCCTCGGTTTACCGCAATTTCCGCGAAGCCAAGGACTTTGAGAACATCATCGGCGAGTTGAGCCAGGACGACAAGTAGCCGCCCTGGCCCGGAGTTGTTGGTTAGGCCGCAGCCAGCTTGGCCGGGGCATTTTGCCAGACGATATAGGCAGAGGCCGCCATGATCATGGCAAGACCCAGCCAGATCAGGCCCGCCGGCCAATAGCCAAACAGCGTGCCATAGATCAGCACGTTGCTGATCAGCTTCAAGTCATCAAAGGGCTGCACGAAATTGGCTTCCGCCGCGGCATAGGAGCGCGACATGAAATATTGCGCCGTGCACACCAGTGCGCCACCAGCCAAAAGCCACATCAGGATCTGAGCCGAAGGCAATTCAAAGCCCGCGCTGAGCGAGAGCATGGCGTTGACCGGCGTCAGCAGCAAAAGCAGCCAGACGGTGAGGCTTTCCGGGCTTTCATCGCGCACCAGATATTTGGTGAACAGCGAGGCAATGCCCCACAACACCGCCGCCAGAACCGGCAGCAGCCAATAGATGGTGAACTGCTCGCCCCAGGGATTGGTGACGATCAGCGCGCCGGCAAAGCCAAGCATGGCGGCAAGCCAGCGTGCGGCGGGCACCTTTTCGCCGAGGAACAGCGCCGCGCCAATCAGCACGAAGATCGGCGATGTCATGGTCAAGGCAACAACCTGCCACACCGGCACGCCCTTGGAGATGGCGGTGGTGAAGGCCAAGAGCCCCAGCGCCGAAACGGCGACGCGCAGGAAATGGGCCACTGGGTGGCGGGTCTTCAGGCCCTGCTTGGCCTGGGTGAGCAGAAAGGGAACCGAGATCACCAAGGCAATGGCATATTGCCAGAAGGTGTCTGACTGCGGCTTGAAGCCAAGCTGGGCGGTGATCACGAAGGTGATCGCATTGATCACCGCGAAGGTGATGCCCGAGGCCACCATGAAAATGGCGCCACGCATGCGGTTTTGGGTGAGGGAGGCAGGCTGATTCATGTCAATCGTCCTTTCTTCAAACATGAATCAGGACGACATGATGCGCCAACGGCAAAGCCGCTTGCGTTCATTCTCTTTCATCCGGACTATACCGTCGGCCCAGGAGTTTCACCTGATCTGCTGACCTTGCCCCAAAAGGGGCAAGCGCTCGCGGGCTATACCGCCGGTGGGGAATTGCACCCCGCCCTGAGAGTGCCGGACCATTCCGGCAAAGCCGATGTAGTCTGCATGGCGCGCACTTGCAAGCCCCCGCCTTCGCCGCTATGCGCAAGGGCACAATGGCCACCCCACGCAAACCACCCACCGCCAAATCCGCCGCCCGGCTTGGGGCGGTGCAAGCCCTTTACCAGATGGACATCGCCGCCGCGGACCTGGGTGAAACCCTTGCGCAATTCGCCAGCCGCGCCGTGGGCGAGGATTTTGACGACGGCCAATGCGGCGAGGCCGATTACAAGCACTTGCGCGACGTTGTGGAAGGCGCAGTGCGCGAGCAGGCCCTGATCGACGTGACGGTGGACAAGCAGCTCGACAAGGATTGGCCCATCCACCGCATCAACGCCATTCTCCGCGCCGTGCTGCGCGCCGGGGCCTATGAGATCATGTTCCGCGAAAATGTGCCCGCCAAGGTGGCAATCAGCGAATATGTGAACGTCTGCGGCGCCTTCTTTGATGGTGAAGAACCGGCCCTTGCCAATGCCGTTCTCAACGCGCTGGCCCGCGCCCGCCGCCCGGAAGAGTTTGCCGCGTGAGCGTTCTCGCCGGGCGGGGAACCATTCTGCAACTGGCTTTCGCCCAGCTGTTCTATTCCAGCGTGATCATCATGGTCTTTGCCTCGGCGGGGATTGTGGGCCTCACCCTGGCGCCTGAGCGGGGTCTGGCCACTTTGCCGCCCTCGGCTTTTTACGTGGGCTCAATCCTCTCCACCATCCCGGCCTCGTTCCTGATGCAGCGCTTCGGCCGCAAGCCTGTCTTCATGATGGGGGCCGCCGTTGCGGTGCTGGGTTCCGCCTTGGCCGTGTGGGCGATCCTCACCTCCAGCTTCTGGCTTTTCTGCCTTGCCATCCTGCTGCATGGCGTTTTCCAGGCCACCAGCAATTTCTACAGCTTTGCCGCCTCGGAAGCCGCCCGGCCAGAGGACAGGTCCGTCGCCATCTCCTGGGTGCTGACGGGCGGCGTGCTGGCCGCCATCCTGGCCACCAAGACAGTGGGCTACACGGCGGATAGCTGGACACCCTATACTTATGCCGGCTCCTACATCGTCTCGGCTGGCTATGCCGCGGTGAACCTGCTGATCGTCGCCACAACCGCGCTGCCCTTGCCGCGCAAGGAACAAGTGGCGGGCCCGCAGCGGCCCTGGGGCGAGTTGCTGGGCCAGCCGAACCTTGTGGTGGCCATGCTCGCAGGCGCGGTGTCCTACGGCCTGATGAGCTTCATGATGACGGCAGGCCCCGTGGCCATGACAATTTGCGGTTTTGACCACACGGCCTCAAGCTCGGTTCTGCAATGGCACGTGCTGGGCATGTTTATTCCCAGCTTCTTCACCGGCTCGCTGATCAAGCGCTTCGGCGTAACCCTCATCACCGCCATTGGCATGGTGATCCTTGTCGCTTCCGCCGTTGCAGGCCTGATGGGCATCAGCTTTGCGAACTTCTCGGCCGCGCTGATCCTGCTCGGCATCGGCTGGAACTTCGGCTTCATCGGCGGCACCACAATGCTGACGGAATGCTACCGCCCCTCCGAGCGCGCCAAGGTGCAGGGCGTGAACAATTTCGTGGTGTCCGGCCTGCAAACCATTGCCTCCTTCTCTTCGGGCGGCATGCTGGCGTTCTGGGGCTGGAACTCGGTTCCGCTTCTCGTCATCCCGGTCTCGCTGCTCATGCTGCTGCTGATTGGCTGGATGCGTGGCCGCCAATGGCAGGCGCAAGGCTGAGCCATGGCAGCGCCAAATGGCTGAACAGCGTGGGCAGGCCGCACTGATCTGGGCGCTGGGTGCCACGCAGGTGATCGGCTATGGCACCGAATATTATTCCTTCTCCATTCTGGCTGATGACGCCGCGCAAAGCTTTGCCCAAAGCCGCAGCTGGTTCTTTCTCATTGTTTCGCTGGCGCTGATCGCGGGCGGCATGGTGATGCCTTTTGCTGGCCGACTGTTTGACCGGTTTGGCGCAGCCCGCCTGATGGTGCTGGGTTCGGCCCTGGGCGCGCTGTCGCTGGCCTGCACCGCGCTGAGCATGGCCATCTGGCCCTTCATCATTGCCATGTGCGCGGTGCAAATCGTCTCCTCGCTGGTGCTCTATGATGCGGCCTTCACTTCCATCGTCCAATCCGGCATTGGCGCCAGCCAGAACCGCATCATGGCGCTCACCCTGATTGCGGGCTTTGCGTCATCGGTGTTCTGGCCATTGACGACGGCGCTGGACCATGCCTTCGGCTGGCGTGCAACCCTGTTGATCTATGCCGCGATGAACCTTTTGTTCTGCGTGCCGGTGCATGCCTGGGTGGCCAAGGCCGGGGGCAGGGCGAAGCCGCGAGACGCAGCCCCCGAGGCAGCCAATGCCACGGCGGAACAGCCATCCCTTGGCGGCGCCATGTCGCTGCGCCTGATGGTGCTGATCACCGCCGGCTTCTCGCTGACGGGGGTGACGCTTTCGGCCATCCTTTCGCAAATGGTGCCGCTGCTGCAGGCGCTGGGCCTGGGCGGCATGGCGCTGGTGGTTTCAACCCTGTTCGGCCCCGCACAGGTGGCCATGCGCGCCGTGAACCTGTTTTTTGGGGCAGGGCGCAACCCGCTGGCCGTGACGCTTTTCTCGCTTACCCTTCTGCCTCTGGCGCTGTTCCTGCTGGCGCTCACCGCGCCTTATGTGGCGGGTGCGGTGGTCTTCGCGGTTCTGGTGGGCCTGTCCTCCGGCCTTAAAAGCGTCGTGCAGGGAACCTTGCCACTCGCCGTCTTTGGCCGCGCGGGCTATGGCGCAAGGCTGGGCATCATGAGCGGTGTCCGCTATGTGTTGGCGGCACTCGCACCCTTCGGCTTCGCCTGGAGCAGCGAGGCCATTGGCCCGCGAGGCGCATCGGCGCTGTTTGCCGCCATTGGTGTGATTGGCGTGGTGTGCTTCCTGGAAGTGGCCCGCCTTGCGCGGGTTGGGGCGTTCAGATTGAACGCCTAGAACCCTTCAGAAATCTGATTACCGCCCCTCAATTCCATCAACCGCTTTCCCTCAAATCCGGTTGCAATCATGGCCAAAATTTGGCACTTAAGCCGCATCCTTCAGCACCACGCTCGTGAAGCGTGATTCCTCTGATTGGGGTGTGGGTTTGATCCCGCAACCGTCGCGGCCATCGTCCCCTGGTGCTGGGAAACATCAACATCTTGAGGGAACATCATGAATTCAACCCTTTGGCTGATTGCGCTGGCAGGCTTCCTGTCCATCGTATACGGCATCATCACTTATCGCGGGCTCATGGCCCAGGACGCGGGTTCGGCCCGCATGCAGGAAATCTCGGCCGCCGTGCGCGAAGGCGCGCAGGCCTATCTGCGCCGCCAATACACCACCATCGCCATCGTTGGCGTGGTGATCTTCGTTTTGGCCCTGTTCCTCATGGGCTGGAAATCAGCCGTGGGCTTTGCCGTGGGCGCCATTCTTTCGGGCGCTGCGGGCTTCATCGGCATGAACGTCTCGGTGCGCTCCAACGTGCGCGTGGCGCAGGCCGCCACCAAGACGCTGGCTGGCGGTCTGGACCTCGCCTTCAAGGCGGGCGCCATCACCGGCTTGCTGGTTGCCGGCCTCGGCCTTCTCGGCGTGACGCTTTATTTCGGCTTCCTCACCGGCTCGCTGGGCCTTTCGCCCACCTCGCGTGAAGTGATCGACGCTCTGGTGGCCACGTCCTTCGGCGCTTCGCTGATTTCGATCTTCGCCCGTCTGGGCGGCGGTATCTTTACCAAGGGCGCTGACGTAGGCGGCGACATGGTGGGCAAGGTGGAAGCGGGCATCCCCGAGGATGATCCGCGCAACCCCGCCACCATTGCCGACAACGTGGGCGACAATGTGGGCGACTGCGCCGGCATGGCCGCTGACCTGTTTGAAACCTATGTGGTGACCACGGTGGCCACCATGGTTCTGGCCGCCATCGCGCTGCCGGATGCCATGAAGCTGCCGGGCATGATCCTGCCGCTGGCCATTGGCGGCGCCTGCGTCGTCACCTCCATCATCGGCACCTTCTTCGTGAAGCTGGGTGCGTCGAACAACATCATGGGCGCGCTTTACAAGGGCGTGCTGGCCACGGGCGTGCTCTCGCTCGTCGCCCTCTATCCGGTGCTGAACTATGTGTTCGGTTCGATGTCGGCTGATCTCGGTGGCTTCACCCCGATGAGCCTGTTCTGGTGCGGCGTGACCGGCCTCGTCATCACGGCAGCCATCATCTGGATCACCGAATACTACACTGGCACGGGCAAGCGCCCGGTGAACTCGATTGCCGAAGCCTCGATCACTGGCCACGGCACCAACGTCATTCAGGGCCTGGCTGTCTCGCTTGAGTCAACCGCCCTTCCGGCGCTGGTGATCGTGATCGGCATCCTGGTCACTTATAACCTTGCTGGCCTGTTCGGCATTGCCTTCGCCGTCACCACCATGCTGGCTCTCGCCGGCATGATCGTGGCGCTCGACGCCTTCGGCCCGGTGACTGACAACGCCGGTGGCATTGCCGAAATGGCGGGCCTGCCCAAGGAAGTGCGCCACAACACCGACGCGCTGGACGCCGTGGGCAACACCACCAAGGCCGTAACCAAGGGCTATGCCATTGGCTCGGCTGGCCTCGGTGCCCTCGTGCTCTTCGCCGCCTACACGCAGGATCTGCACAGCTTCTTCCCTGACCTCAAGGTGTCGTTCGATCTCTCGAACCCCTATGTCGTCGTGGGCCTGCTGTTCGGTGGCCTGTTGCCTTACCTGTTCGGCGGCATGTCAATGACTGCCGTGGGCAAGGCCGCGCAGTCTGTCGTTGAAGAAGTGCGCCGCCAGTTCCGCGAAAACCCTGGCATCATGAAGGGCACCTCGAAGCCTGACTATGCCCGCGCGGTGGACTTGCTCACCCGCGCCGCCATCAAGGAAATGATTGTGCCGAGCTTGCTGCCGGTGCTCTCGCCGCTGGTGGTTTACTTCGTGATCAAGGCCATTGCCGGGCAGGCGCAAGCCTTCTCCGCCGTAGGCGCCATGCTGATGGGTGTGATCGTCACCGGCCTCTTCGTGGCCATCTCCATGACCGCCGGTGGCGGCGCGTGGGACAACGCCAAGAAGAGCTTCGAAGACGGCTTTGTGGATAGCAAGGGCGTGAAGCACCTGAAGGGCTCGGATGCCCACAAGGCCTCCGTGACTGGCGACACCGTCGGCGACCCCTACAAGGACACCGCCGGCCCAGCCGTGAACCCGATGATCAAGATCACCAACATCATCGCGCTGTTGCTGCTGGCCGTTCTGGCGGGGCACTAAGTCTCAACCTCATCCTGAGGCGCCGCAAAGCGGTCTCGCAGGATGCGCCGCAAATACAAAGCCGGGGTGGCAACGCCCCGGCTTTGTGCATAAGGTGTATATGCAAAAATGGGGGACTGGGATGAGTGTGCCGGACTATCAAACTTTAATGCTACCTGTTTTGGAATTGTCTGCCAGTGGCGAACTTCGAATTGCCGATGCAGTAGACCTATTGTCAGATAAATTTGACTTAAGTGATGAAGATCGCCAGCAGCGGCTTCCCAGTGGGCGCCAAACCACAATGTCAAACAGAGTTCACTGGGCAAAAACGTATCTAAAGCAGGCTGGCTTAGTGGAAAACACCAAACGTGGATTTTTCAAGATTACCAAGTTGGGTATTGGCGCACTTGCAGAACGACCTTCCAGAATTGATATAAATTATCTTCTGAAGTTCCCCGCTTTTAGAGACTTTAGGGAACGAGGCTCAGAAGTAGGCGGTGGCGATTTCCTCAAGGACGAGACGATTACCCTTCAACTCCCACTGACTTCTGAGCTGACACCGGAAGACACAATTAAAGCTGCTCGAGATCAAATAAATTCGCAGTTGGCCTTAGAGTTCATTGATCGGCTGAGAAGTTCGAAACCGGCCTTCTTCGAACAGTTCGTCGTACAATTGCTACTTGCAATGGGTTATGGCGGCACTTTGGCAGAAGCTGGCAGAGCAATAGGCCGAAGTGGCGACAATGGAGTTGATGGCGTCATTGACCAAGACACGCTCGGCCTTGACCGTGTTTATGTTCAGGCAAAGCGCTATGCAGAAGACGTAACAGTTGGACCCGCAGAAATCAGAGACTTCTTCGGTAGTCTAGATATGCACAAGGCGACAAAAGGACTATTTGTCACAACCTCCTCATTCACCAAATCCGCAAAGGAAACGGCCGAGCGCCTCGGCAAGCGCATTGTCCTTATCGATGGGATTTCGTTCGCCCAGCTCATGATCCGATTCAATGTTGGATGCCGCGTCGAAGAAGTATTTGAAGTAAAGAAGATTGACGAAGAATTTTTTGAATGATGCGCCCCATCCGCGCCACCGCCGTCTGGATCGCCCAGCAATTCCTCAAACACCGATCTCCACCGGCTTTCTTGAGGCGGCGTGGTTGAAGGCGGCATTGCCCACGCCCGCAATGCCGATGAGCGCGATGCCCAGCATGGTGAGCGCGTCCGGCACCTGCGCGAAAACAAGCCATCCCAGCAGCGTCGCCCAGGCGATATGCGCATAGGTGAACGGCCCCAACAGCGAGACAGGCGCGCGCGCATAGGCCATGGTGAACAGGCTGTGGCCCAGAAGCGAGACAAGGCCCAGCGCCAGCATGAAGGCAAGATCGGGCAGGGGCGGCATCGCGGCTGGCATGGTCCATGGCAGTTGCAACCCATAGAACACCGCGCCGGAAAGCCCGACATAGAACATCTGCGCGGTGGTGCTTTCAGTGCGTGCCAAAACCCGCGACAGCATGGGATAGGCCACAGCGGTGATCAGGTTCAGGAAGGCAAAGAACAGCCCTTCCGGCGCCAGCCCGGAGCCCGGGCGCACGATGAGCAGCAGGCCTGAAAAACCAAAGCCCGCCGCGGCCCAGCCGAACCAGCGCACCCTTTCGCCCAGCAAGGGCCAGGCGAGAACCAGCAGGATAAGCGGCGAGAGATACATGATGCTCACCACCTCCGCCAGCGGCATGGCGCGCAATGCCAAACCGCCGGTGAAGGAACCCACCGCCAGTGCCAAGCCCCGCGTGATCATCAAATAGGGGCGGTTCGTGCGCACCAGTGAAAGGCCAAGCCGCGGCGCATAGAGCGCGCTGATCACCACAAGGTTGAGGCCATAGCGCACTGCTTGTACGAAGGGCACGGAATAGGTCGCGAACAGGTGCTTGCCCAGCGCGTCCTGGCAGGCAAAGCAGAACACTGCGGCCAGCACGAGCAGAATGCCATGGGCCGTGTGTTGCTGGCGCTGCGGCGCGCCCGTTGCAGGTGAAGTCATCAGGGCAGGTTAGCGGCCAATGCTGATTCCCAACAAGGCCACGGCCATCAGCGTGAGTGCGGCAGCACCGCGCCTTGCGTGGTGTCGCCAGAGCCCTTGAACAGTTCTGCCAGAAGCGAGAATTCAGAGCCGATCACTGGTGTCTTGCGGGTGTTGAGGTCGATGATCCGCCCATCCTGCAGGCCATACTGCGCCACGCCGGACACATGGTCCTGCCGGTCAAAGCGCACGGCGATGATCTCGCGGTCCTTCTCCACCGGCTTCAGGAACGAGCGCTGCTCGGTGGTGTAGGAGATGTAGTAATAGCTGTCGCCCTGGAAGTTGATGGAGGCGGTGGTGGTGGGCGAGCCGAGCAGGCCTTCCACTTCAGCCTTGGTCTGGCCCTCATGGAGCTGGCTGAACACGCCGGGCTTGGCGATATAGCCGCGGTGGTCAATCTGCGGCGTGCAGGCGGCAACCCCGCTTGCAATGAGCCCGGCGAACAGCCAAATAGAGGCCCGTTTGTTCATATGCAGCTTCAAGACCATGGCGTTTCAGGAATCCTTTTTGCCCTTTTGCCCGCCTTGCCCAAGCGAGGCAAGACATTGATGTTCGCCAGGCTTTTCAAGCGCAGGCCCGAGCCGGCGCAGCCTCTCTATGGGGCGATTGTGGCGGCGGCGCGGCAACCCAAACTCTACGCCGCCTGGGGCGTGCCAGACACGGTTGACGGCCGCTTTGACGCGCTGGTGTTGCATCTGGCGCTGGTGATCGAACGCCTGCACGAAGCCGATGCCGCCTTCAGCACCGAGCTGCTCGAAACCTTCTGCCGCGACATGGACGGCAACCTGCGCGAACTGGGGGCAGGGGATTTGAGCGTCGGCAAGAAAGTGCGCCGCATGGCCGAGGCCTTCTATGGCCGCTATGACGCTTATGAAGCCGCCCGCGATGAGCAAGCCATGCTGGCCGCCGTCTCCCGGAATGTCTATGCCAGTGCCGCCCATCCAATGGCTGCGGAACTGGCGCTCTATGCGCTGGCGGCGCGGCAGGGCCTCGCCCAGCAGGCCACCGCGGATCTGATGGCCGGAAAGGTGGTCTTCCCATGAAGCAGCGGCATGTACCTGCGCCGGAATTCTCGCGGCCCCTGCCGGTGGACAGGGTGCCCCGCAAGGGCACGCATGAGCACATCAAGGCAGAACCTGAGGAATGCGCCGCCCTGGCCAAGCGCTTTGGCTTGCCCCAGCTTCATGCGCTCTCTGCCCGCTTCCTCGCCGCACCCTGGCGCGGCGGCGGCCTGAAGGTGACAGGCACGGTGGAGGCTGACCTTGAGCAGGTGTCGGTGATCTCGCTGCAGCCCTTCCGCCACCGCGCCAAGTTTGAGGTGGAGCGCTTCTTCCTGCCGCCCAAGGACGCTGGCGCCACCACCGAGGAAGATGCCGACCCGATCGTTAATGGCGAGGTTGATCTGGGCGTCATTGCCGCCGAAACCCTGGGCCTTGAGCTGGACCCCTATCCGCGGATGCCCGGCGAAAGCTTCACACCCCCTGATTCTGCTGCATAAAAAAGAGGTTGTCTCAGGGGGCAAAGCCACTATCTTGCGGCCCGAATGAGCATTTTCCGGAATCATAACCTTTCATGACGGCCAATCTGATCATCGCTCTGGACGCCATGGGTGGAGACGCGGGGCCGGATGTTGTCATCCCCGGCGCGGCCTTGGCATTGGAACGGCACCCGGATGTGGAGTTCCTGCTGTTCGGAAATGAGGCGCGCATTGCCCCGCTGCTTGCCGCCAAGCCGAAACTGAAGGCCAGGTGCAAGATCGTCCCCGCCGAGATTGATGTGGCGATGGATGAAAAGCCCAGCCAGGCCCTGCGCCGCGGCCGCAACAAGAGCGGCATGTGGCTCGCCATCGATGCCGTGCGCAAGGGTGAGGCCGCGGCCGTTGTCTCCGCCGGCAACACCGGCGCGCTGATGGCCATGGCACGCTTCATCCTGCGCACCCTGCCTGGCATTGAGCGCCCGGCCATCGCCGCCATCTGGCCCACCTCGGTTGGCGAAAGCGTGGTGCTGGATGTGGGCGCCACCGTGGGCGCCGATGCCCACCAGCTGGTTGAATTCGCCATCATGGGCGAGGCCATGGCCTCTTGCCTGTTTGGCAAGCAGCACCCCACCGTGGGCCTTCTCAACATCGGTGTTGAGGAAGTTAAGGGCAATGACTCCGTGAAGGAAGCGGCGCGCATGCTGCGCGAATTGAAGCTGCCGCTGCAATATGAAGGCTATGTTGAGGGTGACGACATCGGCAAGGGCCGTGTGGATGTGGTGGTCACCGAAGGCTTCACCGGAAATGTTGCCCTGAAAACCGCCGAAGGCACAGCCAAGCAGATCACCACGTTCCTGCGCCAGGCCCTGCGCGCCACGCTGATTTCGAAAATCGGCGCATTTCTGGCCGGCGGTGCGTTCAACGCCCTGCGTGAGAGGCTGGACCCGCGCAAGCACAACGGGGGCGTGTTCCTGGGCCTGAATGGCGTGGTGGTGAAAAGCCATGGCGGCACGGACGCTTTGGGTTTCGCCACCGCGGTTGAAGTGGCCATTGAAATGGTGAGGAACGGTTTGGTGCAGCGTATCGCGTCTGATGTGGCCGAGGTTCACAATGTCTTGCAGGCCCCGCGGAACGGGGAGGGCGAATCGTGATCCGCTCCATGATTGCCGGCGTTGGCTCGGCCCTTCCCAAGCGCGTCATGACCAATGACGACATCTCCAAGGTGGTGGATACCTCTGACGAATGGATCAGGGAACGCACCGGCATTGCCGCCCGCCATATCGCTGCTGAAGGCGAAACCACCCGCAGCCTGGCAACGGAAGCCGCCCGCAAGGCGCTGGCCCATGCCGGGCTTGATGCCAGCGCGGTGGATTTGATTGTTCTCGCCACTTCAACGCCGGATCACACCTTCCCGGCCACGGCGACTGAAGTGCAGGCCGACCTTGGCATCACCAAGGGCGCGGCTTTCGATGTGCAGGCGGTGTGCTCGGGCTTTGTCTATGCGCTCACCACCGCCGATGCCTTGATCAAGGCCGGGCAGGCGAGTTGCGCTTTGGTGATCGGCTCTGAAACCTTCTCACGCATTCTCGATTGGACAGACCGCGGCACCTGCGTGCTGTTCGGCGATGGTGCGGGTGCATTTGTGCTCAAGGCGGCTGACGGCGAGGGCGGCATTCTTGCCTCCAAGCTGCGCGCCGATGGGCGCTTCATGAACAAGCTCTATGTTGATGGCGGCCCGTCAACCACCAAGACCGTGGGCCACTTGCGCATGGAAGGCCGCGAAGTGTTCAAGCACGCCGTTGCCAACATGACCGAGGTGATCAACGAGTTGGTCGCCTCTGCTGGCCTCACGCTGGCGGATGTCGACTGGATGGTGCCGCACCAGGCCAACAAGCGCATTCTCGAAAGCATCGCCAAGAAGCTGGGCCTGCCGGAAAGCAAATTCATCGTCACGCTGGACAAGCAGGGCAACACCTCCGCCGCATCCATTCCCCTGGCCTTTGACCATGGCGTGAGGAATGGCCTGATCAGGCGCGGCCAGATCGTGATGATGGAAGCCATGGGTGGCGGCTTCACCTGGGGCGGCGTTCTCGCCCGCTATTGAGCAGCAGCTGCTGCCGCGCGAAGAAACTGCCCTAAGCCCTTGAGATTGCGCAAAGACTCATTGACCTTTGTAGCCGGAATCTCTTATGGTCTGGCATGCGGTGGAGGGGCCCATGAGCAACAAGACGCTGACTCGAGCTGATTTGACGGAGGTGTTGCACCGGGAAGTCGGGCTTTCGAGGACGGAATCGGCCGACATGGTCAATGCCGTGCTTGATTTGGTCTCCGATGCCCTGGTGCAGGGAAACACCGTGAAACTGTCGTCATTCGGCACTTTCATGGTGCGCTCCAAGCGTGAACGCATGGGCCGCAACCCCAAGACAGGGCAGGAAGTGCCGATCACGCCGCGCCGCGTGCTGGTGTTCCGCCCCAGCCAAATCATGAAGAACATCGTCAATGGCCAGGAACCGGGCGAGATCGACTAAATTTTGAACCGATCGGGATTGAACATGACGACTGAAAAATCACCGGATGCCTTCCGCACCATCAGCGAGGCGGCTGAGGAATTGACAGTGCCGCAGCACGTGCTGCGCTTCTGGGAAACGCGCTTTTCGCAAATCAAGCCGATGAAGCGGGCCGGTGGCCGCCGCTATTACCGGCCGGCCGATCTTGAGCTGCTCAAGGGCATACACGAGCTTCTTTACAAGAAGGGCTACACCATCCGCGGCGTGCAGCTCATCCTGAAGGAAGAGGGCGTGGCCTATGTGGCCGGCGTTGGCCGCGGTGAGGTGATGCCGCGCAAGTCAGAGCTGCAGGAAGGCGCACCCGCCCCCGGCAAGGCCCCGGTTGCCCCGCGCCCTGGCCGCGCCCCGCTGGCCAGGCCGATTGGCGAGGCGCCAAAGGTCATTCACAAGCTTTCCACCAACCAGGCGGATGCCCTGCGCGCCGCGCTGAAAGACCTTGGCGACGCGCGCAAACTGCTCGATTCCGCCAGCTGAACGGCCCAAACCGGGCATTTGCTGCAGGCCTTCGTTTGTGTTGGACTTTTGCGCCAACAATGCTATTGCCACGCCTGTGTCGGAGCGTAGCGCAGCCCGGTAGCGCACTATTCTGGGGGGATAGGGGTCGCTGGTTCGAATCCAGTCGCTCCGACCATCCTCTCCCCCAAATTCAACGAGACAGCAGGCGTTTGATCACCCGCAGCGGCGTGACTGGAAGCGCCAGCAGCGTCAGCGTGCGCGCCATGCCGATATAGCTGTGGGGGTTAAGCCAGTCGGCATAATCCCGCTGCAACCGGAAACGGCTCCACAGCTGCTTGCCGCGGGCATTTGCTGAGATGGAATCACTGAGCTCGATCGCGCGGTAAAGGCTCTCGGGCACATTGCCCATGCGGAAGCCATGCGCCACGGCCCATTGCTGCATCGCATAGTCTTCGGCCGCCGGATATTTGTCGGTATAGGCCTTGAAGGCACGGATGAAGGACATGCGGTACATGATGGCCCCATGTGCCATGGCGGAATTGTAGCGCAGCGTCTTCAGGCATTCCTCATGCGTCTCGGGGAACGAGAAATCAAAGTTCAAGCCATTGAGGCGGAATTCGGCGCGCACATGGCTGCCCACAAAGGCAAGGTCCGGGTGGGCGTTGAGATAGGCAATCTGCTTTTGATAACGCTGCAGGTCGTTGATGTCGCCATTGTCGATGCGCGCCACAAACTCAAAGTCGCCCTTCAGGATTTCTGCAAGCCCGGCATTCATGGCGCCCACAATGCCCTGGTTCTTCGGCAATTCGATCAGGTGCACATCCATGCCCTTGATCAGCGGCGCATAGTCCGGCTTGCGCTTCGAGCCGTCATCAATCAGGAAAAGCCGCGAGGGCAGGCTCTGGTCACGGATGCTGGCCAGCGTTTCAGCAAGCTCCGGGCCGGGGTTATAGACGGGGAAGAGAACAGCGATCTTTGGATTGGTCATGATTTGGGCTTTGGTTGGGGTGGAAAGACAAGGGCAAGCAGAGACGGGTCAAGCCCGGCATGCCGCCGCAGGACGATGATGGCAGTGAGGTTCCAGAGGATGACGCCGCCCGCCGAAGCCAGCGCCGCGCCAATCATGCCCAGCCATGGGATCAGGATGAACTGCGCCGCGACGACGGCGATGTAACAGCCGAGCATGATTTTGAGATAGGCCTTCTCATAGCTGGTCATCTGCATGAGATAGGCATTGGGGCCGGAGATGGCGTCAACCACCGCGCCAAAGCCGACGATCAGCAGAATGGGATAGGCGGAACGGAATGATGGGTCAAACAGCCCCAGCAGCCAATGGCCCGCCACCACCAGCAGCAGATAGCCAGCAGCCGTCGAAAGCGCGATCGCCAGCGCCAGCTTCTGGCAAAGGCTCTGCAATTCAGCCTTCTTTCCGGCATGATAAAGCCCGGCCATGCTGGGCGCGGTGACAAGCCCGCCGGCAATCAGGGCGAGGCTGAGCAATTGCGCGGTCTTTTGCGCGGCGAAATAGGCGCCGGCATCGGCCTTGCTGAGCAGCGAGCCGACGATCACCACATCGAACTGCTGGATCATGCCGTAGATCAGGCTTGAAAGCCAAAGCGGAATGAGGTTGGGCCGCAAGGCCGCAAGGTCAAAGGTGCCAACAAGGCCAGGCCCAAGCGCTGCCACGTTTCCGGCAATCACCCAGCCTTGCCAGATGACCAGCACCAGAAGGACCCCGGCACTGATGCACAGCGCCCCTGTGCCCGAAAGCCCAAGGCCGAAGCGCAGCGCCAGAAAGCCCAGAACGGGAATGAATATCCGCCACAGCACATCGCGCGGCAGCATGGAAACCACCACGCTGCCCTGGGCGCGGAGCAGGTTTGAGAACGTGTCACCGAGGTTGACGATGACACTGAGAACACCAATCACCAGAAAGGCCATTGGGTCGGCATTAAAGCCCAGCCAGGCGGCCACAAAGGCAAGCCCGGTCACCACGGCCGCCGCCGCCAGCCCGCCCAGGGCGGTGATGGCCAGGCCCTTCTGAACGAGGCCCTTTGCCGCCGCCTTGTTGTTGTCGACGCGATACTTCGGCCAAAACTTCATCAGCGCGTTGGCAAAGCCGAAATTGCCCACCGCGGCCAGAATGGTTGCCGCGTTCAGGCCAAAGGCGAAGCGGCCATATTGGTCTGCCCCCAGCATGCGCGCCAGCAGCACCACCATGCCATAGGTCAGCCCGGCACCGGCAATCTTGATGGCAAAGGCGATGAGGCCGGGGCCGAACAGGCCGCGGTCCTTGATCAGGGCCGAGAGACTCATGCGGTCTGTGCCCCGCCTGTGTTGCCGCCATCCGGAACGCCCCAGCCTTCCAGGATTTCCTTGCGCCGGAATGGCTGCCCAAGGTTTTCAGCCGTCGCGCCATAAAGCGCCCAGCCCGCACCCATCATCCAATAGAGATGCCGCCAATGTTCATTGTCGATCTGCACGCCCTGCATGATCATCACCAGGTAGCAGGAGTAAATGGCGATGGCGAATGGCTGGTATGGCGAGCGGGTGAAGATCGTCTTGTAGGCAAAGAAGATGTGCGTGACGAACAGCAGGAGATAGAAAAGGCCGCCCGCCCAGCCGGCCGAGGCAAATGAGCCGAGGAAGGTGTTGTGCGGCGCCAAATGGAAGATGGCGCTGAACTGGTAGGGGCCAAAGCCCAGCGGCCGCTGCAGCAGCATGGGGATGGAGTTCAACTGGTTGCCGAAGCGCCCCGTTTCGCCGGCGTCATAGTTCTTCACCAGAACGAACCGGTCGGCAAACAGGGCCTGCATCGAGGGGATGGAAAGCAGGAGCACCAGCAGCCCGATGACGGCCGCAATGCCAATCACGATCACGATGGTGATGCGCAGCCGCTGGCCTTGCGATGGCGTGAGCATGAGCGAAAGCGCCACCATGATGGCCGAACCCGCCGCCGCATCAATCCACGCCCCGCGCGAGAAGGCCAGCAACAGGGCCAGAACCATCGCAGCGAAGCTGCCAAGGCTGATCAACCCGGGGCGAAGCCTGCCCAGCAGAAAGGCCTGCAACATGCTGATCACCGGAAACACCAGCCAGGTCGAAAACACGTTCGGGTCCTTATAGCCGCCGCGCACCCGGTAAAGAAAATCACCCAGCTCGTTGTTGCCAAGCGCATTGAGCGCGAAGAAGGGCTGCACCTTGAAGAAGATCAGCAGGCCAAGGATAGAGCCCAGCGTGGCGCCAATCCAATAGGCCTTTTCGAAGCGCAGGTAACGGTTGACCGGATCAGCGCCGATATAGCCCGCAAGGAAAACCCCGGTTGCCGCAACATAGGCAATGCCGATGGTATATTGTGATGGTTCCTGGTCCGGAAAGAAGCTCAGGCCAATGAGCGGAATCACGGCAACGATTCCCGCCGCCAGATAGATGATCAGGAACAGCATGGGCGCGGCCATATGGCGCGAGAAGTGCAGCCCGCTGTTGAAGAACAGCAGGATGGCCAGGCTGCCGAGGAAATCGGTCAAGGCCGGCTCGATGCGGGTGAATAGCGAGGTGATGAAAATCAGCGCCACGATGCCATGGCGGAAATTTTCAAATGATGGCCTGGCTATGCCAATCCCCTCATGGCCCGTCGTCGCTGACATGATCCCGTCTTGGTCAATAGGCGTTTTGGGTGGTGATCAACGCCAGTGGAGTTCTTGCCAAGATGTAAAGATCAAAGGTTAACGACCAGTTCTCGATATAATACAGGTCATGCTCCACACGCCGTTCGATCTTTTCGGCGGTGTCTGTCTCGCCGCGCCAGCCATTGATCTGCGCCCAGCCTGTGAGGCCCGGCTTCACCCTGTGGCGCGCGAAGTAGCCGTCCACCACATGTTCATACAGCGCCTCGCCAGCCTTGGCCTGCGTGGCATGCGGGCGCGGGCCAACAAGCGAGAGATCGCCCTTCAGCACATTGAACAGCTGCGGCAGCTCATCCATCGTGGTGCGGCGGATGAAACGCCCGACGCGCGTCACGCGGGAATCACCGCGGGTCACCAGCTTGCTGGCGTTGGCATCCGTCTTGTCGGCGCGCATCGAGCGGAACTTGTAGACTTCAATCAGCTCGTTGTTGAAGCCATAGCGCTTCTGCTTGAAGATGACAGGCCCCTTGGAGTCGAGCTTGATGGCCAGCGCGATGAGGCCCAGCAGCGGCGCCAGCAGCACCAGCATGATGCCGGCAATGCTCTTGTCGAGAACCGCCTTGAGGTAGGGCCCCCATTCGCCCAGCGGTTTGTCATAAACATCAAGGCAGGGCAGGTTGCCGATATAGGAATAGGCGCGGGGCCGCAGGCGCAGGCGCTGCCCCTGCGCGCTGAGGCGGATATCCACCGGCAGAACCCAAAGACGGTCAAGAATGTCCAGCAGCCGCTGTTCCGCCGTGGTGGGCAGCGTGACGATCAGCGTGTCGATGGGGGTGGAGCGCACAAAGCTGATCAGGTCTTCAATGCGCCCCAGCTTGAACAGGCCCTTCACTTCGCCGGGCACGCGGGCATCATCCCTGTCATCAAACACGCCGATGAGATTGATGCCGGCCTCATGCGAGTTCTCGATCACCGAGATCACGCGCGCCGCATTTTCGCCGCCGCCCACCAGAACCGCGCGCTTGTTGAAATGGCCGTCGCGGTTGCGCAAGCGCAGAAAGCCGCCAAGCAGGAAACGCGCGGAGATGAAGAAGAACACGCCGGTGATGGCCCAGGAGACGAGCCAGATGCGCGAGATGAATTCACCATATTTGAAAAGGAAGATGCCCCCGGCCATGATTCCGAATGTGACAAACCAGGCAAAGGTGAGCCGCGTCAGGCGACGGAAGGGCGAGAGCAGATTGCCGAATTGATACAGGCCGAGGATGTGCAAGATCCCCGTGAGCAAGGCAGCACCGAAGATGGCGAAAATGGCATAGACTGGAAATTCTATATGCGCCGCCGTTCCCGGATAGCGCGCCAGAACACCTGCCGCCGTGCCCAGCACCACGGCCCAATCGAGAAATCCGGCGAGCATCATCACCATTTGCGGTGAAAGGCGCCGCGACTTGCCAAGGCTCGCCTGCACCACCTTGCGGAATTGCGGCCTATTTTCAGCCTTGAGCAGGCTGTTGATGTCAACCGTTGTGGCAAACCGCAGCTGTTGCGGATTGAGTTTCATGGTTTGCGCCGTCCCGAGTTTAACCTTCAGTCAGGTTACCCTGTGCAAGCCGCGGGCCGCGCATGGCCGCACCACCATTCATGGTTAAGCAATGGTTAAGAAATCGACCCATAAAACGCCGTTACGGCAGCAGCCATGGTGGCAACACTGAAGCGTTCGCGTGCCTTGGCCTGCAGGCTGGCGGCCAGCGCCTGCGCCGCCTGGCCCGCCGTGGCAAGGCCCTGCAGCTTGGCGGCCAGCGCCTGAATATCTCCAGCCGGCACAAGGCAATCAGGCGGCAAGATTTCTCCAATGCCGCCAACGGCGGATGCAATGACAGGCACTTGCGCGCCAACTGCTTCCAGCACCACATAGGGGAAGCTTTCATGCCGCGAGGGCAGCACCAATGTGCGGCCCAGCGTGATCGCCTCCGCCATGTTCTTGCGGCCAGCGAAACGCGCTGCCGTCCCCAAGGCCAAATCCCGCGCCAGCGTTTCGAACGCCGCCTTGTCGCGGCCCTCGCCAACCAGCGTCAGGCTCGGGCGTGTTGCAGCCGGAAGTGCTGCAACCGCCTGCAACAACACGTCAACGCCCTTCAGCTGGCGCATCTCACCAACAAAAAGCAAGTCACTGGCGTCGGCCGCCAGCTGGCGCGGCGCGAATTCTTCCGGCCACAAGCCGTTGTAAACCACGTTGGAGGGGTTGCCGCCGAGGCCGATCTTGCGGTCATAAAGCTGGCGCTCGAATTCGCACACAAACACCAGGCCCGTGCCCTTCAGGCGGAGCGCGCGCTCGGCTGCCAGGAAGGCAGCGCCAGGCGGCTTCAGCCAATCATAGTGGAGGGCGCCGCCGTGAGGCGTGTAAACGCCCGGCCGCTTCAGCTTGCGCGCCGCAAGCCGCGCAAACACGCCGCCCTTGGCGCCGTGGCCGTGGATCACGTCGGCGTTGATGCTCTTGGCCAGTTGAACCGTCGCCCGCGTGCCGGCCACGTCGCCCCAGCCGGGCAGGGTGGGAATGGGCCGCCGGTGAACCCCAAGGCTGCAGGTTTTGCCAAGTGATTCCAGCGTTTTGGCAGCAGCCTCGCCGCCTGTGCTGCTGTCACAGAGAATGCCCACCTCATGGCCCAGCGCCTGTTGGCTGCGGGCCAGGTCATTCACATGGCGGAACAGCCCGCCCACCGGGCTGCGGAAAACATGGAGGACGCGCATCGCCATTCACCCGCTTGCGTGATCAGAACCAGCGCTCGCGCACATAGATGATGTCGCCGGGGAACACCTGTGTGGCCAGCGGCACTTTTGTGGTGATGGTGCCGCGTGCATCACGCCGTGTCAGCAACACGATGGATTTGTCGGCCCGTGGCCCGAAGCCCGCGGCAAGCGCAATCGCCTGCTGCACGGTAAGACCCGCCTGATAGGGGTAGGAGCCGGCGGTGGTCACTTCGCCCAGAATGAAGAAGGGGCGCAGTGAAACCGCCTGGACAGAAACTTGCGGGTCGCGCAGGAAGCCCTGCCGCAGGCGGGTGGCGATCATCGCCTCGATTTGCGGCGTGGTCATGCCTGCGACGGTGACCGATTGCACATAGGGAAGCGAGATGGCGCCCGAGGCATCCACCGGGAATTCGCCGCTCAAGTCAGCTTCCCCTGCCACGCGGATTTGCAGCTTGTCACCAGACCCCACGCGGTATCCGGTTCCGAATTCATATGCATTGTTGTGCCCGCGCGCGCCGAAGGGAGGGATCGGCCCAGCAGGGTTGCCGGCAGGCAATTGCGTGATGGAAGAAACCGTGCCCGGGCCATCAGCCACGCGGCCGTCTGCCATGATTCCCATGCCGCCGGGGGCAGCATGCGGGCCGCGCGCCTCCCAATCATCCACGCAGCCGGAAAGGGCAAGTGCGAGGAACGCCGCGATGAAGCAAAAGGATAGACGCATACAAACCAACTCTCAGAAAGCTCTGCCGCGGCTTGTAAACAAGCATGGTGAACAAACCATAAATAAGTTGCATGCCCTGCCGCTGTTAATCCTTTGGTTACCATGAGTGCCCAATAACCGGGTTGGAACCGGGCCTTTCGATGACGCGCGCAGCAACAGACCAAACCAACCTTTCTGACTTGGTCAAAGGCCTTGGCCGGCGCGTGCCTTTGATTGCAGGATTGGCAGCGGCCGGTCTCCTGTGCGGCTGGGCCTACATCTCCGTCAGCAAGCCTGCTTACCAGACCGAGGCGCAGGTGGTGATTGAAAACCTGTCCACGCCGTTTGACCGTTCCACCTCCGTGCAGGAAGTGTTGAACACTGACAATGGCGTCAGCGACCGCATGGTGCAAAGCCAGGTTTCGGTGATCAAGTCAGCCGATATCAATGCCCGCGTGGTTGACCAGCTTGGGCTCGACCAAAAGCCTGAATACAACAGCCAGCTGAGGTCACACAGCACGCTGGGTGGCCTGGCCATCAGCCTGGGCTTCAAGGACGATCCGAACCTCTTCACGCCGAAGGCCCTTGCCGCCAAGACGCTGGCCGCCTCGGTCACTGTTTATCCTGTGCCCGAATCGAACACCATCGGCATCAAATCCGTTGCAGGTGATCCGCAGCTTGCCGCGGCCACCGCCAACGCCATCGCTGACACCTATGTGCTTTCCACCCATGAAACCGGCTCGACCTCGAACGACCGCGCCCGCACCTGGCTCGGCAAGCAGATTGATGAGTTGCGCGCCAAGGTTTCGGCCTCGGAAAATGCCGTTGAGAAATACCGTGCCGAGGCTGGCCTCCTGAAAGGCGCCAGCACCACGCTGGGCAACCAGCAGATTTCTGATCTCAACGCCCAGATCACGGTGGCTGAAACCGCAAAGACCGAGGCGCAAGCCCGCGTCAATGAAATCCGCAATCTTCTCGCCACCCGCGGGCAGGTTGATGCCTCGGCGGATGTGCTGTCCTCGCCGCTGATCCAGAACTTGCGCGAACAGCAGACAACCGCGCAGCGCCAGCTTTCCGAACTTTCGGCCACTTATCTGCCGGGCCATCCCAAGATGATCGCCGCGCAGAAGCAGCTCGACACGGTGAACGCCCAGGTGCGCAATGAAGCGCTCAAGATTGTGGATAGCCTCGTGGGGCAGGCGAAAATTGCCGATGCTCGCGCCGCCAGCCTTCGCGCCAATTTGGAAAACCTCAAGGGCACCGAAGCCGAAGCCAATTTCTCGGACGTGAAGCTGAAGGAGCTTGAGCGCGAGGCGGAAGCCAACCGCACGCTTCTGCAAAACATGCTGAACCGCTATGCTGACGCCAACGCAAGGCAAGACGCCAGCTTGCAGCCGGGCTTCGCGCGCGTCATTCAACACGCCGTTGCGCCGGCCGTGCCCTATTTCCCGAAATCCGGCCCCATCATGCTGGTGAGCGCTTTCGCTGGCTTGGTGCTGGGGCTTGGCCTTGCCTTCGTGCTGGAACTGTTGAGCGCTCCGGCACCGGGAGCCGCATCCCAAGAAGAATCGCGTCACCGCCGCCATCCGTTGCAGGATGAAGACATCGCTGATGTCACTGTTCCGGAAATTGATCTGTCCAGCCTGCACGCGGCCTTTGCCGCCGCCAGCGCTGTCCGCCCAGCACCTGCGCCAAAGCCGCGCGAGGCAAGCGCCGGCATTCTGGGCGCAATCGCTTCAGCGCTTTCACCGGCCGCTGCCGCAGAAATGCTGAATGCCGCGAGGCTGGGCCAGCACTCGCCTTTTGCCGATGCAGTCGCACGCCTTGCCCAAACGCTGGAGGCCTACAAGAAGGCGCGCGGTGTTTCATCCTTCGCCTTCACCAGCCTCGATGGCGCAGCACCCAACGCCGCACTTGCCACCATTGCGCTGGCCCGCACCTTCGCTGCGAAGGGCGAAAAGGTCATTGCGCTTGATATCTCGAAGCCAGGCAGCGGGTTTGAAGCCTTGCTCGGCCTCAGCCCCGGCCCGGGCCTTGCTGAACTGGTGGCGGGCCATGCGGATTTCACCAAGATCGTCGCGCGAGACGTTGCGGGCCCGCTGCATATCGTGCGGCTGGGGCAATCTGCCAATGCCGGCACGCAGGCGGCGCTGGCCACGCGGCTGCCCGCCATTCTCACCGCACTCAAATCCATTTACACAACGGTGTTCCTCCATGCTGGTGAAGCTTCGGCCGCCGCTGTGCCGCTGCTGGAGGCGGCAGGCCTCACGGTGATCATGGCCACGCATACGCGCTTCAAGGATGCCGATGCCGCCGCCAAGGTGCTGGAGGAGGGCGGGGCCACCAAGGCTGTGATCCTCAAGATGGAGCCGGAGCCGGGCGGCGTTGTTCCCGGCGCGGCCACGGCCTGAGCGGCATGGCTTCGCCCCATGTCTTGCGTGGCCTGCTGGATGTTTTGCATTTCAGCGGCTTGACGGCCGCAGCCCGCGGCAGCTTGCAAGGCGCTGGTAGCATATTCTGCCTTCATCATGTGTGCCCGGGCGGCGGGCGGCAGAAACACTTCGCGCCCAACAGCAAGCTGGAAATTGAGCCCGCTTTCCTTGAGGCCATGATCTTGCATGTGCGCAAGCAAGGGCTGGAAACGGTGTCGCTGGGCGAAGCCGTGGCGCGCCTCAAATCAGGTGCAGGCACTGCGCGGCCCTTTGCCGTGTTTACGCTCGATGATGGCTACAAGGACAATGCCGAATTTGCCCAGCCGGTGTTTGACCGCCTGCAATGCCCCTACACCATCTTCGTGGCCCCGCGCATTGCCGAAGGCAGTTGCGAGCTGTGGTGGCGCATTATTGAACTGGTGATCAACACAGGGCAGGTGCAAACTGAAATCAACGGCGCGAAGTTCAACTTAACCTGTGCAACTGACGCAGAAAAGTGGCGTGCCTGGAACATACTCTTTCCCTTGATCGAAGCCATGGAGCAGCATGGCCAGCGCAGCTACATCCGCGCACTGGCGCAGGCCCATGGCGTGGATGTTGATGCCTATTGCCGCGCCGTGGCCATGGATTGGGATGAGCTGCGTGCCATCAACCGTGACCCACTATGCACTATCGGCGCCCATACCTTGAACCACCATGCCGTGGGCAAAATGAGTGAGGCGGATGCCCGCCAGCAACTGGCCGGGTCTCGCGGCATCATCTCGCGCGAATTGGGAGAAGAAGTGCGCTTCAACGCTTATCCCTATGGTGATGAGCCCAACGCCACGGCGCGGGATTTCAGGCTGGCGGCGGAAGCGGGCTATGAAGCTTCGCTCACCACCCGCAAGGGCGTGGTCTTTGCCGAACATGCGGGCCACTTGCAGGCCCTGCCGAGAGTGATGGTGTCTGGCCGCTATCAGGCGTTGCGCTATGTCGATGCCATGATGTCTGGCCTGCCCACCGCGCTGCTCAACAGGTTTGATCGTCTCAACGTGGCGTGAAGCTCACGCGGCGTCGGGCCGCGACATCCAGCGGATGATGGCCATTTCCACCGGCAGCCAGGCCAGCCCGCCGACCACGTAAAACGCAAGTTCAGCCACAACACCTTTGCCGACGATGAACACGCCGCCCACCGCCATCACGACAAGGGCATAGATGGTAACAAATGCGAGGGTGAGCAGGATGCCAAAAAACTTGCGGGTGCGGAGTTTCATGGCCCTGCCATAGCGCAAGCCCCCGCTGCGGCCAAGAGACACTTGCCAGGCCGCGCCGCCCGCGCCAAACAGCGCCCATGACCAAGGTTGCCCATTCTCCCGCGCCCGTTTCCCCCTGGATCAGCCGCTGGCTCTATCTGGTGGCGGCAATGATTTTCACAACCCTCATCGTGGGCGGCGCCACGCGCCTGACCAAGAGTGGCCTTTCCATTACCGAGTGGCAGCCCATCATGGGCACACTGCCGCCGCTCAGCCAAGCCGATTGGCAGGATGCCTTCGCCAAATACCAGCAATCCTCGCAATACAAGCTGATGAACCAGGGCATGACGCTGGAGGATTTCAAATTCATCTTCTGGTGGGAGTGGGGCCACCGGCTGTTGGACAGGGTGATCGGCTTTGTGTTCCTTCTGCCGTTCCTGTTCTTTGCCGCGACGGGGCGCATCGCCCGCAGCCTTTGGCCGCGCCTTGCGCTGATCTTCGTGGCCGGTGGCCTTGAGGGCCTGGTGGGCTGGTACATGGTGAAGTCTGGCCTGGTGGACCGGGTGAGCGTCAGCCAATACCGCCTCGCCGCGCATCTTTGCCTTGCCACCTTGCTCTATGCCGCCGTGCTGTGGACGGCGCTGTCGATCGGCAACATCCGCCGCAGGCAGCTGGGTGCCAATGGCTGGCTGGCGCTGGCCTTTGCTGGCGGCATTGTGCTGCAAATGGGGGCGGGCGCCTTCGTGGCCGGCCTCGATGCCGGGCAGGGTTACAATACTTGGCCATTGATGGATGGCGCGCTTGTGCCTTCAGGCCTGTTCGCCATGTCGCCCGTCTGGGCCAACCTCTTTGAAAATGCGCTCACTGTGCAGTTTGATCACCGCATGCTGGCCTATGTTCTGGCGGTGCTGGGGCTGTGGATCGCCCTCCGGCGGCCGGGCTGGCCCGCCCGCCTTGTGGGCATAGCAGTGATCGCCCAGATCTCATTGGGCATCGCCACCTTGCTTCTGCATGTGCCGCTGATGCTGGCGCTGGCCCATCAGGGCGGCGCGCTGGTGCTGCTCACCGCCGCCCTGTTGAACCTGCATGCCGAAACCAGCCGGTGATCAGCCGAGTGCCTGATCGAGATCGGCGATGATGTCGGCAGCGTCTTCGATGCCGATCGACAGGCGCATCACGTCATCACCGGCCCCGGCCTTGGCGCGCTGGTCTGCCGTCAATTGGCTGTGCGTGGTGGAGGCCGGGTGGATGATCAGCGAGCGCGTGTCGCCAATATTGGCGAGATGCGAGAACAGCTTCACTGATTTCACCATCTTCACGCCAGCGTCATAGCCGCCCTTCAAACCGAAGGTGAACACCGAGCCGGCACCCCTGGGCGCATATTTCTTCTGCAGCGCGTGATACTTGTCCGAAGCAAGGCCGGCATAGTTCACCCAGGCCACCCGCTTGTCCTTGGCCAGCCACTCCGCCACCTTGAGCGAATTCTCGCAATGCCGCTGCATGCGCAAGCCAAGGGTTTCCATGCCGGTGAGAATGAGAAAGGCATTGAGCGGCGCAATCGCCGGACCAAGGTCACGCAGGCCCAGCACGCGGCAGGCAATCGCAAAGGCCATGCCACCGAAGGCAGCATGCAGCTTCAGGCCATGATAGCTGTCATTGGGCTCCGACAGCAGCGGATATTTGCCACCCTTGGACCAATCGAAATTGCCACCGTCAACAATTACGCCGCCCATGGAATTGCCATGGCCGCCCATGAACTTGGTGAGCGAGTGCAGCACGATATTGGCGCCGTGTTTGATGGGCTGGCACAGATAGGGCGTGGCCAAAGTGTTGTCGACGATCAGCGGCACCCCGGCCTTCTGCGCAACCTTCGCCACCGCTTCAAGATCGGTGATGCGGCCACCGGGGTTAGCGATCGATTCCACGAATATCGCCTTGGTCTTGGGCGAGACGGCCTTTTCAAATGAAGAGATGTCGTCGATGTCGGCCCACACCACCTTCCATCCGAAGGACTTGAAGGAGTGGTTGAACTGGTTGATGGAGCCGCCATAGAGCTGGCGTGCGGCGATGAATTCATCGCCCGGCTGCATCAGCGCGTGGAAAGCCAGCATCTGCGCCGCATGGCCCGAGGCCACGGCAAGCGCTGCCGTGCCGCCTTCCAGCGCCGCCACCTTGCCTTCCAGCGCCCCTTGCGTGGGGTTCATGATGCGGGTGTAGATGTTTCCGAAGGCCTTGAGCGCGAACAGGTCGGCTGCGTGTTCGGGGTCGTTGAACACATAGGCCGTGGTTTGATAGATGGGCGTGATGCGCGCGTTGGTGGCGCTGTCTGGCGCCGTGCCGGCGTGAACGGCCAGCGTGTCAAAGCCTTGCGGTTTGTCAGTCATTGTCTGCTCCTGTTCTGGTCGGGAGCAGACTATGCCTTATTGCCCGCCGCGGCAATGATCAGCGCAGGCTCATGCGCTTCATCAGGTCGTCTTTGTCCATGAACTGGTGCTTGAGCGCCGCCAGTACATGCAGCGCCAGCAGCGCCCACATCAGCTTGGTGAACAGGTCATGCGCCCCGCCCAGCAGCGGCACAGGCAGGGCAGGAACGTCAAACAGCCCGAAGAAGCTCACGGCAGTGATGTCCGTATGCCGCGTGAACCAGCGCCCAAGCCCGGCAAGGCCGCTGACGGGGATGAGCAGCAGCAAGGCATAAAAGGCCCAGTGCATGGCGTGCGAAAGCTGCTGTTGCAGGGCAGACATCGGCACATCCGGCGGCGGCGGATTGATCAGGCGCCAGACCAGTCGCAAGACCGTGAGCACCAGCACAGTGAGCCCAAGTGAAACATGCAGGCCCGGATTGGTTGGCGCAATCTTGTTCCAGGGCTGGCCCTTCATCAGGCCCTCGCCCCAAACCAGCATGTACAGCATCAGAATGGCCGTCACCCAATGCAAGGCGATGGCGACACGGTTATAGCGTTGGACGTTGGCGTTCAATTTGTTCTCCTGGAGTCTTGGGGATGGCCATACGCAAAGACGGTGACGAAATGATTTACCGTCGCTTACAAAATCCCAAGCCTCGGAATTTCAATGGCCGGGCAGCGGTTCATGATCACTTGGATGCCGCGGGCGCTCGCCTTGGCCGCGGCTGCCTCATGCACCACGCCAAGCTGCGTCCAGAACACCTTGGGCAACACCGGCAGGGCCAGAACCTCGTCCACCAGCGCGGGCACCTGGTCGCTGTTGCGGAACACGTCGATCATGTCGATGGGCCCCGGCACATCCGCCACCCGCGCATAAACCTTCTGGCCAAACAGCTCTTGGCCCGCCAGCCCGGGGTTGACCGGAAGCACCTGGTATCCCTTGCCGAGCAGGAATTCCATCACCTCATTGGAGGGGCGGGCCGGATTGGCGGAAGCCCCCACAAGGGCAATGCGCCTGGTTGTGCGCAGAATGGTGCGGATCAGTTCGTCCGGATAGGTCACGGTGCTTATTCTTCGGTGGATTCGAGAAGCTTGATCTTCTCGCCATAGTCCTTGTCCTTGATCAGCTCTTGGATGATCTTGGTGTTGTTCTCGGACGGGATCGAGGCCTGCAGGGACTTGATGGTGCGGTCCTTCATGTCCTGCGCCATGTCAGTGCTCTTTTGCACGTCTTCAATCTGCTGCTTGATGTCGGACGTCTGGTCATCAAGGATGTTGTTATAGGCGATGCTGACGGAAGAAACCGCCAGGTTCCAGTCATTCACCGAGGTGAAGCCAAAGCCCTTGATGTCGGTTTCGAACTGCTTGCCTTTCGGGTCCTTGTCGACGAACTCCTGCAGGTCCTGATAGTCTTCCAGCGGCGAGTCCTGGTATTTGTCGTGCACCATCTTGTAACCGTCGATCGCCTTCTTGGCGAGGTCGGCGGTCAGTTCCTCGGTTTGCACATCCGGCACTTCCGAGATCGAAACATCGCCGTCGCCCTGCGTGTCGGCGGCGCTCGGGTCGGCGTTCTGGGTGTCGGTGGCCTTGGCGTCCGGCGCCTTGGCATCGGGTGCCGGGGCTGCTGGTGCCGCGGGAGCGGCCGGTGCAGACGTGCTGGCCTTTGGGTCTGCCGGCGTGGTTGCGGTTTGTGCGATGGCCAGGCCAGCCCCGCCCACAAGCGCCCAAACACTGGCGGAAATCACGGCGGAACGGGCAAAACGGCGCATGTCAAACCTCTCGAAGGCCCGAATTTACGGCAGGCCCCGCGATTCAGCCAGCAAAATGTGATCGGTTTAGGGCAGGGCAGCCTTGCACCCAAATGAGGTATTATAAAACCACATCAAAATCAGCCGCGATTTTGTTCAATTTTCTTGACAGCAGCGGCCCGTCTTTCTAATGACCCGGCCAACCAGCGCGCGCTTGCGGCATCAATATGGCTTGCAGGGGTGCGTTTTCGTTTAACCAGGATCAGAGACAGCCATGAAGACTTACTCGGCGAAAGCCAGTGAAATTCAAAAGCAGTGGGTGCTCATTGACGCCGATGGTTTGGTTGTTGGCCGCCTCGCTGCCATCATTGCCAACCGTCTGCGCGGCAAGCACAAGGCCACTTTCACGCCGCACATGGATTGCGGTGACAACGTCATCGTCATCAACTGCGAAAAGATCGCCTTCACCGGCAAGAAAGACAAGCAGAAGCGTTACTATCACCACACCGGCTTCCCGGGCGGCATCAAGGAACGCACTGTTGAGCACATCCGCGCCGGCAAGAACCCCGAGCGCATTCTGGCCCTCGCCGTCCAGCGCATGCTGCCCGGCGCCTCGCTGAAGCGCCAGCAGATGACCAACCTGCGCATCTACAAGGGCGCTGCCCATCCGCATGAAGCCCAGAACCCCGTCACCTTGGACATCAAGGCGATGAGCCCCAAGAACGTAGTGAGAGGCTAACACCATGGCTGAACAAACAACGCTCGCCAATCTCGGCCAGGCCATGGGTTTGGGCTCCAACCCCGTTGCCGCCGCTGCCAGCACCGCTCCGGCCAAGCCGAAGCTTGATGCCAAGGGCCGCGCCTATGCCACCGGCCGCCGCAAGGACGCCATCGCCCGCGTGTGGGTGAAGCGTGGCAAGGGCAAGATCACAGTCAATGGCAAGACCATTGAAACCTACTTCGCCCGCCCGGTTCTGCGCATGCTCGTGCAGCAGCCGGCCAACGCTGTGGCCCGCCTGTCGGAAATCGACATTGACTGCACCGTTGTCGGCGGTGGCCTTTCCGGCCAGGCCGGCGCCGTGCGCCACGGCATTGCCCGCGCCCTGTGCAACTTCGAGCCGGGTCTGCGCCCGACTCTGAAGAAGGGCGCCTTCCTGACGCGCGACAGCCGCGCCGTGGAACGCAAGAAATACGGCCGCGCGAAAGCCCGCCGCCGCTTCCAGTTCTCGAAGCGTTAATTTCTGCCACATATCTGCAAAGGGCCGCATATCCTGCGGCCCTTTCTTTTTCGGGGTTGGTGATGAGATTTGCCGCAGCTTGTTCCTTGGTTCTGGCCTTGATGGCTGGCGGCGCGAAAGCCGCTTCCTTCGATGGCCCCTCCTGCAATGCCCACAAGGGCATGAGCGCGGTGGACATGTCCCAGCCCACCAACACCATCACCACTGAGTCCGGCAAATCGGGCTATGCCGCGCTTAAGGCGATGGGGGTGAAAACCATCATCCGCTATTATGATTGGGCCAATGAAGACATCTCCTGCAAAGCGCTGCTGCCGCAGGAATCAGATGCCATCCTCGCCGCCGGCTTCAGCATCATCTCGGTCTTCCAGCATGAGAATGATGATCCCGAAAGCTTCTTCATCAAGACCCGAGGCACCACCGATGCCAGGCAGGCCCTGTCGCTTGCCCATGCCAATGGCCAGCCCTCGGGCTCGGCCATCTACTTCTCGGTTGATGGCGTGGACCAGACGATCCGTGACATGGTGTTTGAACATGGCATGAGCAACGGCCACGCCATCACCAGGAAGCGCAAGCGCCACCTCATCCAGGCAGACCACAGCTTCGTGCGCCACATCCGCCGCTATGGCCGCTTCCTGCAATATCACGCTAAAATGTTCAAGAAGCCGGTGGAGGAGATCAAGGCCTCAGACATCCACCCCGCCATCCTGCGCTATTTCGAACAGGTGAATGCCGAGGTGCGCCCCGAGGGCTACAAGATCGGCGCCTATGGCAGCGGTGCCGTGTGCGAGTTGCTGCTGGGCAAGAAGCTGGTGGATTATTGCTGGCTCGCCCAATCCACCGGCTGGCCGGGCTTCGACCATTTCTTCCACTCAAGGCGCTGGGTGATGGTGCAGGAAAAAACCACCGTCTGCCACAAATGGAACTTCGCCAATGGCGATCACGTCTGGCTGGATTTCAACCGCGTGAACACGCTGAAGGGCGCCTGGTCCAAGAAAGACAAGATCACCGCGCTGGCCGCCGACAAGGTTCCGAAGAGTTGTGAATGAGCAGGCTCACTCCCCCTTTACCTGCACATATTCGCCCGGCGCGTCGCAGATCACATGCAGGCCGCCTTCTCCGGGCTGCGGGGCTTTCACCTTGGCGCCGCTCTTGGCGCTGATCCAGGCCAGCCAGTCGGGCCACCAGCTTCCGGGCGTTTCCTGCGCCCCGGCCATCCATTCTTCCAGCGTGTCAACCAGCGCGTCATTGGTCCAGAACTGATACTTCTTCTGCGCCGGCGGGTTCACCACACCTGCGATGTGCCCCGAGCCTGAAACCACCAGCCGCACCGGCCCGCCGAAATGGTCTCTCAGCCGGAACACCGATGGCAGCGGCGCGATGTGATCATCGCGCGCCGCAAGATTGTAGATGGGGATCTTCACCTTGCCCAAATCAATGCGCGTGTTTTCAAGCACCATGTTGCCATGGCTCAGCCGGTTGTTGAGATAGCATTCGCGCAGATAGAAGGAATGGACGCCCGCCGGCATCCGCGTGGAATCGCTGTTCCAATAGAGCAGGTCGAAGGGCATCGGGTCCTTGCCCAAGAGATAGTTGTTCACCACGCAAGACCAGATGAGGTCGTTGGAGCGCAACAGGTTGAAGGCATCGGCCATGCGGCTGCCGGGCAGATAGCCCTTGTCCTCCATACGGCCCTCGATCCACTTCACCTGGTCCTCATCGACATAGACACAGAGATCGCCCGCCAGTTCGAAATCCACCTGCGTGGTGAAGAAGGTGGCGGCGTTCACCCGGTTGTCGCCGCGCGCCGCCATGTAGCCAAGCGCTGTTGCCACCATGGTGCCGCCAATGCAGAAGCCGATGGTGTTCACCTTCTTGGCGCCGGTGGCCTTCTGCACCTGGTCAATGGCGGTGAGGAAGCCTTCGCGCATGTAGTCGCCAAAGCCCTTGCGCCCCTGGGCCTCCGTGGCATTGACCCACGACATCATGAAAACGGTAATTCCGTTGTCTACGCAATACTTTACGAAACTTTTTTGCGGTGTCAGGTCAAGTATGTAGAACTTGTTGATCCAGGGCGGCGCGATGAGCAGCGGCACCTCGAAGGTTTGCTCCGTGGACGGACTATATTGGATCAGCTCGAACACATCGTTGCGGAACACCACCTTGCCCGGCGTCATCGCCAGGTTGCGGCCAAGCTCGAAGGCGGTCTTGTCGGTCTGGGTGATGCGCAGCCGCCCATCCGGAGTCTTGAAGTCATTCTCCAGCTTTGTGATGCCGCGCAGCAGGTTTTCACCATTGGAATTGAGCGTGGCCTTCAGCACTTCCGGGTTGGAGATCGGAAAGTTGGAAGGCGACAGCGCGTTGACGATCTGCTCGACATAGAACTTGGCCTTGAGCTTTTCATGCTCATCCAGTTCGGCATTGGCCACCATGTCCTGCGCCCATTTGGCGGAGATGAGATAGGCCTGCTTCATGAAGTCAAACAGGCTGTTGTCCTGCCAGTCCTTGTCCTTGAAGCGCTTGTCGGATTTGCCCGGCGCAATCATCGGCGCCACTTGCGTGCCCAGCGCCTTGGCCCAGGCCGAATGCCACAGCATCGTCAGGCTCTGCCAAAGCTGCATCTGCGCGGCCATCATCTTGGCAGGGTTTTCCTTGTAGTACTCGTAAACGCCGCCCAGCGTCTTGGCCACCTGTTCCATCGGCAGGATCTGGATTTCGGCTTCCTTCTGCTGCAGGTCCGGCCGCGCGGCGATCTGGCTGAACAGCTCCGCCCCCCGCTGGAAAACCTGCGTCATG
>JAGWTZ010000065.1 GCA_028868695.1 Alphaproteobacteria bacterium
GAAGCGGATTCACTGGGTGAATGGGAACTTCCCGCCGAGGCGCTTTATGGCGTGCACACGGCGCGGGCGGCGGCGAATTTCCCCATCACGGGCACCTATCTGCGCCACTACCCCGAGCTTATCCAAACCCTGGGCATGGTGAAAAAGGCGGCAGCACTTGCCAACATGGAGCTTGGCGCGCTGGAGCCGCGCATCGGCCAGGCCATTGTGAGAGCCTGTGACCGGGTGATCGCCGGTGAGGCGGACCAGGCCTTCATCGTGGACATGGTGCAAGGCGGTGCCGGCACTTCCACCAACATGAATGCCAATGAGGTGGTTGCCAATCTGGCCCTGCGCGAGTTGCAGCAACCGGCGGGGCGTTACAGCGTCATTCACCCGAACGACCATGTGAACCTGTCGCAATCCACCAATGATGCTTACCCCACGGCGGTGCGCCTCACCATGGTGCGGATGTGCCCGCCACTGGTGGAGGAATTGCGCGCCTTGAAGGCGGCCCTCACGGCCAAGGGCGTTGAATTCCACGCCATCATCAAAGTGGGGCGCACGCAGCTGATGGACGCCGTGCCGATGCGGCTGGGTGATGAGTTCCGCGCCTTTGGCGTGACCATTGGCGAGGACATTGACCGCCTCACCGAGGTGGCCAACCTGCTGCGCGAGATCAACCTGGGCGGCACGGCGATCGGCACCGGCATCAACACCCCTGCCGGCTATGTCGAGTCAGCCATCCGCCATCTCTCGGCTGTTTCGGGAGAGAGGGTGATTGCGGCAGGCGATCTCATCGAGGCCACCTCGGACATGGGGGCCTTTGTCACTTTCTCGGGCGTGCTCAAGCGCATTGCCGTGAAGCTTTCGAAAATCTGCAATGATTTGCGCCTGCTCAATTCCGGCCCGCGCGCAGGGTTTGGCGAGATCAGGCTGCCTGCCGTGCAGGCGGGCTCTTCGATCATGCCCGGCAAGGTGAACCCGGTGATCCCCGAGGTGGTGAACCAGATTGCCTTTCAGGTGATCGGCAATGACCTGACCGTGACCATGGCGGCCGAGGCCGGGCAGATGCAGCTCAATGCCTTTGAGCCGGTGATTGCCTTCAACATCCTGCAATCGATGCGCATGCTGACGCGGGGCATGAAGGTGCTGCGGGAGAAATGCGTGGATGGGATTGAGGCCGATGCGGCGCGCTGCAAGGCGCTGCTGGAGCATTCGCTGGTGGCGGTGACGGCGATTAACCCCTATGTCGGCTATGCCAAGGCCTCGGCCGTGGCCAAGGAGGCGCTGGCCAGCGGCCAATCGGTGCGCGCCGTGGTGCTGGCCAAGGGGCTGATGACCGAAGCGCAGCTGGATGACGCGTTTGCCACGGAAAACCTGCTCGGCATCCACAAGGCGCAGTGATCAGCGCGCGGCGCTTCGCTGCCCTTCAAACAAAAAGCCCGGCGTGAGAGCCGGGCTTTTGCATTCACCATTGAAGGTGGATCAGTTCATCTTGGTCTTCACGGCCGCGATGGATTCGGCGATCAGCTTGGCGTTGCCCTTCTGGCCGGCGATCAGGCGCGAAGCGGCGGCAATGGCAAGGTCGGCGGCCTGGGCGCGCACATCCTTGGCGGCGGCGTCCTGGGCCTGGGTGATCTTCTGCTCGGCCTGCTTGGTGCGGCGGGCCAGGGTTTCGGCCAGCTTCTTGCGGGCCTCATCGGCATATTCCTTGGCCTGGGACTTGGCAGCGGAAATGATCTCGGCCGCTTCCTTCTCGGCGTCGAGCTTCTTTTGCTTGTAGTCGGCCAGAAGCTTCTCGGCGTCTTCGCGCAGCTTGCGCGCGTCGCCCAGTTCCTTGGCAATCAGCTTGGCGCGGTCATCCAGCGCGGCGCCAGCCTTCTTGTGGGCACCGGCCCAAAGCACCACGCCAATGAAAATGACGAGGGCGACAAAAGCGAAAAATGTTTGGTCAAACTGCATGGTTGCCCCTTCAGTTCTTCACGGAGGCCACGGCCTTGGCCGCAGCGGTCTTGAGCACCTTGGCGCCGGTGAGCTGGCTGACGATGTCGGAAGCCGAGTCGGCCGCGATGTCGTTCACCGATTCCATCGCCTTGGCCTTGGCTTTGGCGAGCTTTTCCTCGGCGGCCTTGATCTTGGCGGCGAGTTCGCCGTCCAGCTTGGCCTGCTCACCATCGATCTCGGCCGTCACCTTGTTGCGGGTGTCCAGCGCGATGGCGTTGGCATTGGCGCGGGCATCGCTCAGGGACTTTTCATAGGCCTTGAGTGCTGCTTCGGTTTCGTCCTTGAGGGCCTGGGCGCGGGCCAGGTCCCCATCAATCTGGCCCTTGCGGGCAGCGATGATGGCGGCCAGGCGCGGCAGAACCAGGCGGCTCATCAGCAGATAGAGGGCCGCAAAGAAGATCACCAGCCAGAACAGCTGAGACGGGAAGGTTGAGGAATCCAGCGGCGGAAATGCGCCGCCTTCCTCATGGCCTGTGGTTTCGGTTGTTTCAGTGGTGGTTGCCATGCTCGTGAACTCGAAATGCATCAGCCGGCCCAAAAGCGGGCCGACTGCAGAGGTGTTTCCGCTTCGCTTACTTCACGAAGAGGAGGAGGAGGGCCACAACGAGCGAGAAGATGCCGAGGCCTTCAGCCAGGGCGGCGCCGATCAGCGCGTTGGTGAACTGGGCACCAGCGGCAGCCGGGTTGCGCAGGGCGCCAGCCAGGTAGTTGCCGAAAATGTGGCCCACGCCGATGCCTGCACCACCCATGCCGAGGCATGCGATACCAGCGCCGATGAGCTTTGCTGCGTTTGCGTCCATTTGGTTTCTCCTTGAAATAAAGTTGGACTGTTAGAGTTCGGGGTTAATGGTGGGTGTGAAGCGCGTCATTGAGATAGACGCACGTCAGGATGGCGAAGACGAAGGCCTGCAGGAAGGCGACCAGGAATTCCAGTGCCGTGAGGGCAACGGCCATGAACAGCGGCGCCAGCGAGCCGATGATGCCGCCAAGGCCCAGCGCCACGAGGCTGACGACAAAGCCCGCAAACACCTTGAGCACGATGTGGCCGGCCAGCATGTTGCCGAACAGACGCAGGCCGAGCGAGATGGGGCGCGAGAGGAAGGAGATCACTTCAATCAGCGAGATGAAGGGCAGGATGACGATCGGCACGCCCGAGGGCACGAAGAGCTTGAACCAGCCCAGGCCGTGCTTCCACAGGCCCACCACCACCACAAGGCCGACCACGAACAGGGCCAGAGAGGCAGTGACGATCACATGGCTGGTGACGGTGAAGAAATAGGGGAACATGCCCAGCATGTTGGCCACCAGCACGAAGGAGAACAGCGAGAACACCAGCGGGAAGAAGGCCGCGCCCTCTTCGCCCAGAACGTTGTCCACCATGTTGTGGACCATGCCATACCACATCTCGCCCACCGACTGCAGGCGGCCCGGCACCAGCGACTTCTTCGAGGCCGAGAGCAGCAGGAAGGCGGTGATCACCAGAACGATGATGCCCATGAACAGGTTGGAATTGGTGAAGGCGATGTCATAGCCGAAAATGTTCCACGGGCCGAAAATGTTGTGGATGCGGAATTGGTGGATAGGATCGTTGACCACTATTTGTCCTCGTCTTCGTCGTCGTTCGGCTTTGGCATCTTGGCCAGCTCTTCGGCGGTTGGGGGCGTTCTGTTTGCCGCGCGCGACATGTTCAGAATGCCGGCCCCAAAGCCGGCGAGCAGAAATATGATCAGGAACAGCGGCAGGGTGTGGAACACATAGTCCAACCCGTAACCCACGAGCGCGCCCACCAGAACGCCAGCGACAAATTCGCTGACAAGGCGGTAGCCCTTGGAATAATCCGTGGCCCCTTGATATTGCACCGGCGGCTTTTCAGCCTTTGCCGTCTGCTTTCTTTCGGCCGCCAGGCGGCTGTCGAGATCATGCAAACGGGCGGAAATGTCGCCGAACTTCTCATCGGTTTCACTCTTCCCGGCTTTTGGATCAACGGATCGTGCCATCAAAACAACCCCGCGCTCAAAAAGCCCTGAAAAAGCCCCTTTTCAAAGCGCGCTCTTGATAGTTACGGGGTGTTCACCTGTCAAGGCAAGGTTTTGGCTTTTAAGCCATTGATTGCGCAAGGGGATTTCCCGCCCGTCAAAATGCCGCGCCCGGTTTTGGGAAAACTCTAGAGAATCCCCAGTTTTTCGAGTTCGGCACGCAGCTTTTCCGGGCTGGTGAAGTGGTGGCCCTTCATGCCCACGGCCTCAGCACCCTTCACGTTCTTCAGGCTGTCGTCGATGAAGATCGAATCTTCAAGCTTGATGTGGGCGCGGCGGGCGAGGCGGTGGAAAATTTCCGGCTCCGGCTTCAAGAGCTTCTCATCGCCGGAGACCACGATGTCGCGAAACAGGTCGAGGAAGGGAAAGCGCAGCTTGGTGGCGCGGAAGGTGTCGCCATTCCAGTTGGTGATGGCATAAAGCGGCGTGCCTTTGGCATGCAGCTCTTCGAGGATGGCCACAGTGCCCTGAATGGCGCCGGGCACCATTTCGTGCCAGCGGTCGCGGTACATGGCGATGGCGGCGGCATGGTCCGGGTGGCGGGCGGTGGCCTCGGCCACGGCATCATCGAAGGACCGGCCGCGATCCTGCTCCAGGTTCCATTCCGGGTGGCAGACATAGGCGAGGAACCATTCCATCTCGGCCTCGTCCTTGAACACCTTGCGGTACAGGTGGCGCGGGTCCCACTCAATCAGCACCATGCCGAGATCAAAGACGACGTTCATGCGGAACTCCTTGTGGCCTGCCGCGAGCATGGCCCGCAAGTGCTGCCGGATTATGACATTATGACGCTTCGGCCAGCTCGGTGGCTTCCTCGAGGTTCACCGAGACAAGCTGCGATACGCCGCGCTCCATCATGGTGACGCCGAACAGGCGGTGCATGCGCGCCATGGTCAGCGGGTGATGGGTGATGATGAGGAAGCGCGTGTCAGTGCGGGCCATCATCGCGTCCAGCAAATTGCAGAAGCGCTCGACATTGTGGTCGTCCAGCGGCGCGTCCACTTCGTCCAGCACGCAGATGGGCGAAGGGTTGGTGAGGAACACCGCGAAGATCAGCGACATGGCAGTGAGCGTCTGCTCGCCGCCCGAAAGCAGCGACAGGGTGGTGGGCTTCTTGCCCGGCGGATTGGCCATGATTTCAAGGCCGGCTTCCAGCGGATCATCCGACTCGATCAGCTGCAGCTCGGCCTTGCCGCCGCCGAAGAGGGTGGTGAACAGCTCGCCGAACTTGGCGTTGACGGTGCCGAAGGCATCAAGCAGGCGCTGGCGGCCTTCCTTGTTGAGCGAGCCGATGCCGCCGCGCAGCTTGGCGATGGCCTGAACCAGCTCTTCCTTTTCGGATTTCATCTTGTCCAGGGTTTCGCCCACGGCCTGCGCTTCTTCATCGGCGCGCAGGTTGACGGCGCCCAGCCGCTCACGGTCATCGCGCAGGGAGACTAGGCGCTTTTCAATGTCCTCGCCGGCCATCAGCTCGGCCTCATTCAATTCGGCGCGGGCCAGAACCTCGGCCGGCTCGCATTGCATGGTTTCGCTGATGCGGGCGACCGTGTGGTGATGGCGGGCGGTGGAGGATTCAAGCAGCGCGCCAAGGCGGGCGTGGTTCTCGCGGGCGCTGGCCGCCTGTTCCTGGGCGGCGCGCAGATGCTGGTCAGCCTCGCGCACGGCGTTTTCGGCCAGGGCCAGCTTGTCGGCGGCGGCCTTGCGCTCACCCTCGGCTTCGGCCAGCGTGTTCATCAGCTTCAGGCGCCTGTCGGCCAGGGCCTTGGGCATCTGCTGCATGTCAGCAATGGCGGCCTCGGTTTCATCGAGGCGGGCATTGAGGTGGCCCACCTGCTCCTTGGCCTTGGCGGCGCGGGCCTGCCACTGCTCCTGCTCGGCCGCGATGACCTTCAGGCGCTCGGCGCGCTGGCGGGCCTCACGCTCCAGCCCATCATGGCGGGCGCGGGCTTCGGCATAAAGGCCGCGTTCGCCATTCAGCGCGTCACGCAGGCGCTGCACCTCTGCGCTAAGGCCATCGCTTGCGGGAAGGCCCGCGGCCTGGTCCTGGGAGGCTTTGTGCTGCTCGCGCGCCTCGGCCAATTGCGCCGCCGTGTTGCGGGCGGATTCTTCCAGCGCGGAAGTTTGCGCGGCGTTTTCGGCCATGCGGCGCTCATGGGCCTGCAGGGCCTTGCGGGCCACATCAAGGGCCGAGGTGGCGGCGCGCCATGCCTCGCGCTTGTCACGCTCGGCGCGCTGGCCGTTTTCCACGCTTTGGCGGGCATGGTCGAACTCGCCCTTGGCGGTTTCGGCGGCGGCCAGCGCCAGCTTCATGTCTTCTTCGATTTGCGCCAGGCGGTTGCGTTCGGCCAAGCGCTTGGCGGCGGCGCTGGGCGCATCGGCGGCGGCGGTGAAGCCATCCCAGCGCCAGACATCGCCCTGCACCGACACAAGCCGCTGGCCGGGCTGCAACTGGGCCTGCAAGGCAGCACCCACGGCTTGCGAAACAACACCGATATGCGAAAGCGCGCGGGCCAAAGCCGGTGGCGCCTGCACGAAAGCGCTCAAGGGCTTGGCATCAGCAGGCAAGGCTGCGGCGTGATCCAGCGGCGGAAGCCCGCGCCAAAACACCGGCGCACCCTCATCGGCCGAGGCTTCGATATCTTCACCCAAGGCGGCACCAAGGGCGGCTTCATAGCCCGCCTGAACGGTGATCTGATCGACCAGCGAGGGCCACAGCTCTCCGCCGCCGGCCTTCAACAGATTGGTGAGGGTGCGGACTTCGGTTTGCAGCCTGTCGGCCTTGCGGCGCGCTTCGTCATGGGCCTGGCGCTTGTCAGCCTCCAACTGGCGGGAGACGCGCAGCGCCACTTCGGCATGGCTGGCGGCCTGTTCGGCCTCTTGCATGGCAGTCTCGCCATGGCTGACGGCATGGGCCAAGGCGGCGCCATCCTCGCTTGAGCCGATGCGCGATTTGAGCTCCTGCTGGCGGGCGGAAATGTCAGCGGCCTGGCGCTCAATGCGAGCCAGGCGGGCCTGATGGTCGGCGATGGCGCGTTCAAAGGCGGCGCGCTGGGCGGAAAGTTCGGCCAGCTTGGCACCCGCGGCATCGGCCGCTTCCTGGGCGCCCGCCAAAGCGGCGGCGGCAGCCTGCAGGGCAGTGGCGGCTTCCTCGCGGGAGGCGGCATCGCCCGCTTGCGCGGCACCAAGTGCTTCCGCCTCGGCGGCCAGCTTGGCAATCACGCCATCGGTGTCGTTCAGAACATCCTGCTCGCGCAACAGGTCATTGTTGCCCTGGGTGCGGCGCTGCTTCAATTCGCTGAGGCGGGCCTCAACGCGCTTTTCCTCTTCATCGAGGCTGGCGCGCTCCAGCGTGATGCGCTGAAGCATGGCGGCCTTGATGGTTTCCTGCTCACGCAGGCCGGGCAGGGCTTCGCCCAACTCATCGCGGCCGCGCAGCTTTTCGGAGGCCGCCAAGGTGTTGGCGGCCAGTGTGCGGGTGGCCAGTTCCAGCGCCTCGGTGTCTGCCGCCATGGCGGCAGCGGCCTCGCGCCAGGCCACATAAAGCCCTGAGGCTTCGAGCTTGCGGATTTCAGCGGAGACCTGCTTGTACTTCACCGCCTGGCGGGCCTGGCGCTTCAGGCTGGCAAGCTGGGTTTCAAGCTGGGCCGTCACGTCATCCAGCCGCGCCATGTTGGCTTCGGCGGCCTTGAGCTTCAATTCAGCCTCGTGGCGGCGGGTGTGCAGACCGGTGATGCCGGCGGCCTCTTCGAGGATCAGGCGGCGGGCCTGCGGCTTGGCGTTGATGATCTCGGAAATCTGCCCCTGGCGGACAAGGGCGGGCGAGCGCGAGCCGGTGGAGGCATCGGCAAACAGCAACTGCACGTCACGGGCGCGCACTTCCGAGCCGTTGACACGGTAGGTCGAACCCTGGTCGCGCACGATCTGGCGCGAGATTTCAAGCATCTCGGTTTCGTTATAGGCGGGCGGCGCGGTGCGGTCGTCATTGTGCATCGTCACCAGCACTTCGGCCATGTTGCGGGCCGGGCGCTGCGTGGTGCCGGAGAAGATCACGTCCTCCATGCCGGAGGCGCGCATCGACTTGTATGAGTTTTCACCCATCACCCAGCGCAGCGCTTCAAGCAGGTTGGATTTGCCGCAGCCGTTCGGCCCCACCACGCCGGTGAGGCCCTTCTCAATGATGAGTTCGGTGGGCTCGACGAAGGATTTGAAACCGGTCAGCCGGAGCTTGGCAAATTTCATCGCGTCGTCGAACCCTTCATCTTGTTACTTCAGCAGCGGATCAATGGCGGCCTTCATGGCGTCGTAGGTGGTTTCACCCTCGAACACCTTGCCGTTCACAAACAGATAGGGAATGCCTGCCACGCCATAGCTCTTGGAGCCTTTCTCGCGCACGTCGAGAATGCCCTTGGCCACCTTTTCGTTCTTGAGGCAGGCCTCGAAATCGGCCGCCGACATGCCGGCCTGCTGGGCGATGTTCTTCAGCTGGTTGGCCGCATCCGGCACCCAGGTGGCTTGCGTCGTGAAGAAGATGTCGAGCAGCGGGAAATATTTTTCCTTCGGCGCGCAGCGGGCCACCATGAAGGCAGCCAGCGCCTGGTCATTGTGCGGGAATTCGCGGAAGATGAAGCGCACCTTGCCGGTGTCGATGTAATCCGTCTTCAGCTTGCCGAAAGTGTCCTTGTAAAAGGCCGCGCAATGCGGGCAGGAGGCGGAGCCATATTCAACGATGGTGACCTTGGCATCCTTCGGGCCCATCTCCATGTCGCCCTCTTCCGGCGGGGTGAGCAGGTCGGAAAGGTCGATCTTCGCGTCTTCGGCGAAAGCGGTGTTGGCAAGGGTGAGGCCAAGGGCAGCGGTGCCCAGCATCACCTGGCGGCGGGTTGTTTGAATCATGATGTTTTCCTACTCGAAGTTGGCGTTGCGTCAAAACCCCTATTTTCCCCTGTGGAGAACGAGGGATGGGAAGGCCCGGCAGGGCTGACATTGCCTGCCAGCCGGGCGAGGGCGGATTTCAAATCATCATCAATTCCAGCCATTTCCTGCTCCCAGGCCGCCGTGGCCTCCGGCCGCATCGGGCGCTTGGGCGGCGGGGGAGGGGCAGGCAGGCTGGATGAAGCCAGAACCTTGATGGCGGTGATCGCGCCATAGCCCAAAAACTGGTTCACCTTCTCGATGATGCGCGAGATTTCATAATGCACGTCCAGCGCGCGGCCGGCCTCGGCGCGGATCACCAGCGTGCCGCCCAGCTTCTGGGCCTGGCTTTCGGCGGCGCGCGGCCATTTGATCTTTTCCGGCCTTGTGGCGGCGGCCAGATCCGCGCCCACAACCGCGGCCCATTGCGCGGCCAGCTGTTCACTGGCAAAGCCATGGCGTTGGAAGGCAGGCCTTGCCAGCGCGGCGAAGTGTTTGTTCAGGGATTCCATTCCGGAAAGATCATTGTCCAGAAACCATGGCAGAACAAGGGCGAAGGGCGGAATTGAGCGGGGCGTTGCTGGCCTGGTATGACAGCAACGCGCGCGTCTTGCCGTGGCGGGCCAAGGGGCAAGCGCCCTACCGCGTGTGGCTTTCCGAGATCATGCTGCAGCAAACCACGGTGGCTGCCGTCAAAGACTATTTCCTCAAATTCACGGCGCGCTGGCCCTCGGTGGAAGCGCTGGCGGCGGCACCACTCGATGATGTGCTGCAAGCCTGGGCGGGGCTTGGCTATTATGCGCGGGCGCGCAACCTGCATGCCTGCGCCAAGGCCGTTGTGGCCGCACATGGCGGCAGGTTTCCGGAGACCGTGGCAGGGCTTTCCGAATTGCCGGGCATCGGGCCCTATACAGCCGGGGCCATTGCGGCCATTGCCTTTGATGTTCCCGCCGCGGCGGTGGACGGAAATGTGGAGCGGGTGATCAGCCGCTACTATGGCATCCAGGTGCCGCTGCCCGCCTCCAAGGGGGAAATCCGCGACAGGGCGCAGGCCCTTGTGCCGCAGAAGCGGGCGGGGGATTTTGCGCAGGCCATGATGGACTTGGGGGCTACCGTATGCACGCCCAAATCGCCGGATTGCGGGCGCTGCCCGTGGACCAATTCCTGCACGGCGCGTCTGATGTCATTGCAATCGGTGCTGCCTTTCAAGGCGCCGCGCCGCAAGGTGCCCACACGCTTTGCGCATGTTTATTGGGTAAAGAATGCGGCTGGCGAGGTTCTGGTGCGGCAGCGGCCGCTCAAGGGCCTGCTGGCGGGCATGACGGAATTTCCCTCCAGCGCATGGGATGAAAGGCAGGCAGAATTTGTGCCGCCCTTCAGTGCCACATGGAAGGAATTGCCCGGCGTGGTGGAACACACTTTCACGCATTTTCACCTGGAGATGAAAGTCTGGCAGGCGCGGGCCAGCAGGCCAGTGCTGGACGGGCGATTTGTTGCGCCCGCCGCGCTGGATGGTGAAGCGCTCCCTTCCGTCATGCGCAAGGTGGCGGCGCATGCCCTGAAAGGCATCAAGGCAAAGTGACCGCCATGCGCTGGCCGGCCTTCACGTCCACCAGCTTTTCCCCCAGGAGCGTGTCGCCCTTGAAGGCCTGCACCTGATAGCTGCCTTCATTGGCGGCGATGTTCAGAGCCGGGTCATAGGTGGTGGTGAGCCATTTGTGCTTGCCGTCCAGATCTTCCTTGCCATCATTCACCACATAGCTGGTGGCGCCCTGCGCGGTGGCGGCGATGTAACCCGCCTTGGCATTGAGGGTGAGTGCGGTTTGCTGGCCTGTCTTCACCTCAACCTCCTGTTCGGCGTGGGCGAGGCCGAGCGTGACGTCAACGATGTATTTGCCCGCAGGCAAGGTGAAGGTTGATTTCGCATCATAGGCAGTGTTGATCCATTGCGGCTTGTCAGCCCCCTCAACGGGCTTGGCCACTTCGAAGGCCATGCCCTTGTCCATGGCCGGCCCGCCTTCGGCAAAGACGGCCTGCACCACCAGCTCGCCGGAACCGAAGTTGATAACCTGATCGCGGATTTCGCCGGCCTTCACGCTGAAGGGCGTTTCCACCTTGGTGTCGCCCAGGCTGAGGCGCAGCAGGTAATCCCCAGCGTTGAGCAGGAAGCCGCGCGTGGCGCCATATTCGGTTTCGACATCATTGCCATCGGGCGTCAGCACTTCCCAGGCGGCACCTGTGTCCGTGAGTTTGGTTTTCTCATCAATCATTGCCGAGAAATTGACGATGCCGGCATTGAGAACGGGCTTGAGTTCGACAGTCTTGCCTTGTTCCAACGTGAAGGGCTGTTCGGCAAAGGCCACGCCTGCTTCAAGGCGCAGCACATAATCTTGCGGCGCAAGCTGGAACTTGAGCTGGTCGGCATGGGTGGAATCCACCATTTCGCCCTGGGTGCCATCGGCGGCGTCCGGCTTCTTGAACACCCAGTTCGGCGGGCTGAAGGGCTTGGGAATTTCAACGCCGCCTGCCAGCGTGGCATGGCCGGTGACATTGAATTGCAGTTTGGGCGCGGCGGGCGGCGGTGCGGCCTGCACTGTCTTGGTCAGGGCCTTAAGCAGGTCATCAGCATTGTTGGCCACGGTGAAGGTGCCGCCGGTCTTGTCGGCGAGGCATTTCAACTGGGCCACGGCGCCTTGGTCATCAAGGCCAAAGCCCACGGTGTGCACCTTCAGCTCCACGCCCGCCTTGGCAAGTTCGGCAGCCACGGCGCAAGGATCGGCGTTGCAGGTTTCAATGCCATCGGAAACGAGGATCACCGTGGCCTTCTTCTCGGTGTATTGCAGCGCCTCGGCGGCCTGCTTCACGGCTTGCGTCAGTGGTGTCTGGCCCTTGGGCTGAATGGCGTTGACGGCGGCCATGTAGTCAGCGGCGTTGAGCGGGCCTGGTTCCTTCACGGTTTCAATGTCACTGCATTCGCCCTTCTTGCGGTGGCCATAGACCACGAGGCCCAGCTCATCCTTGGGGTTCCAGGCGCCGACGATCTTGCCCACCACCTCCTTGGCGATGTCGATCTTGGCCTTGCCATTGATCTTGGCGCGCATCGAGCCCGAGGCATCCAGCACCAGGATGACGCGCGAGCCAGAATCTTCCGCATGGATGGCAGCAGGAAGCAGCAAGAATGTAAGAACAAAGGAGAAGGCAGCCGCAAGCAGCTTCATCATGTCACCCGGTCTTGAATGAGCCCCTCGATGCGCAAAAGTTGCATGCCGCGCGGGCGGAGTCAACTCAGCGGCGGCCGCCCACTTCATCGATGTGTTCAAGCATGTCGGCCGGGCCATCAAATATCCGGTAGGCCCCGGCCTGGCGCAGTTCCTGCTCGCCATAGCCACCGGAAAGGAAGCCAATGCCCAGCGCGCGGGCGCGGGTTGCGGCCAGCATGTCCCACACCGCATCGCCCACTACGGCGCAGGTGGTGATGTCCACCTTCAATTTCTCCGCGGCCACAAGGAAGAGGTCCGGGTCTGGCTTGGCGTAGCGCGTTTGATCCCTCGTGATGACGACTTGCCTGGCAGGGTCCACGCCCAGCTTGGCCAGAACCGGGCCCGCCGTCTTGATATGGCTGGAGGTGGCGATGGCCCAGGCAATGCCGCTGGCGGTGAGGTGCTGCAGCAGCTCCACCGCGCCGGGCAGGGGCTTCACCCCGGCTGAAACCGCGTTGTAGTAGTTGGCGTGCAGGTCACGCAGGCGCTGCTTGGTGTCCTCACCGATTTCATGGCCCAGCTCGCGCACCAGTGCTGCCGAGAACAAGCCGCCCGACATGCCGATGCGGCGGTGAACCTTCCAGACCGGCACATCAATCTTCTCGTCATCAAGGGCGCGCGCCCAGGCGGCGACATGTTCATAGACGCTGTCGAGCAGGGTGCCATCAAGGTCAAAGATGAAGGCGGTCTTGGAGCGGGCGGGGATGTCCTGGTTCATCCCCGCGCCTTAGCACATCACGCCGCCGATTGCGACATTTCCTGGCGCACCTGCTGGCGCAACAAGTCAATGGGCACAAGGTTGTTGCCGCGGCGGATGTGCCAATAGGTCCAGCCATTGCAGGCTTCCGCCCCTTGCACATGGGCACCCACCTTGTGGATGGAGCCGCTTTCGTTCTTCGAGGCGATGGAGCCATCGGCGCGCACATTGGCGGCGATGCGCTGGGTGTGGTCGAACAGCTTCTCGCCGGCCTTCACCAGCCCGCGCTCAATCAGCGTGCCGAAGGGAATGCGCGGCTCGGCGCGTTTTCCCGTGGTGGTCTTCAGGGCCTCGGGGGTGAGGGGCTCAACATTGTCGATGCGCTCCAGCGCTGCCGCGGCATATTTCTGCTCGCGCTCAATGCCGATGAAATGGCGGCCGAGCGATCGGGCCACCGCACCGGTGGTGCCTGTGCCGAAGAACGGATCGAGCACCACATCGCCGGGGTTGGTAGTGGAAAGCAGCACGCGCTGCAGCAGCGCTTCGGGCTTTTGCGTGGGGTGCAGCTTGCTGCCATCGGCGCCTTTCAGGCGCTCGCCGCCCGTGCACAGCGCCAGCGTCCAGTCCGAGCGCATCTGCACATCGTCGTTGAACACTTTCATTGCCTCATAGTGGAAGCAGTATTTCGACTCTTGCGACTTCGAGGCCCAGATCAGTGTTTCATGCGCGTTGGTGAAGCGCCGGCCGCGGAAATTCGGCATCGGGTTGGTCTTGTGCCAGATCACGTCATTCAGAAGCCAAAAGCCGAGGTCCTGCAGCGTGGCGCCCACGCGGAAGATGTTGTGATAGGAGCCGATCACCCACAGTGCGCCGTTGGGCTTCAGCACGCGGCGGCATTCGGCCAGCCAGGCCTTGGTGAAGCTGTCATAGGAGGCGAGGCTTTCAAACTTGTCCCAGTCATCGTCCACCGCGTCGACCTTGGATTCATCGGGGCGCTTCAAGTCGCCGCCAAGCTGCAGGTTGTAGGGCGGATCGGCGAAGACGAGATCAACCGAATTGGAGGGGATTTTCTTGAGTTGCTCCAGGCAATCGCCAATCAAAATCTGATCGACCAGCGGACGCACGTCCACCTTGAACCCAACACCCATGACGCAACTCCACTCACATGCACCGCAAGGCCACGGACATCGTGGGCGAAAGCTGCGGTGAATGAGGGTGTTATGAGTCCTCGGAGTCCGCCTGTGAATCGTTTGGTGAAGTTATGGTTAATTCCGGGCGGGGCAGCGCCCTCTCATCCGCCCTTCGGGCAGCCTCTCCCCGAAGGGAGAAGGGCGAGCAGGCCATTGCCCCTCGCCCCGCTTGCGGGGAGAGGGAAAGCTCGCGGCAGCGAGCGAGGGTGAGGGGCCGGGGCCAAAGCTAGGCCAGCAACGCCTTGATCGGCGCGAAGCTGCGGCGATGCTCCGTGCACGGACCATGTTGCCGCAATGCGGCGGCGTGGGCGGCGGTGCCATAGCCCTTGTGTCTGGCAAAGCCATAGGCCGGGAAGGCGTGGTCCAGCCTCGTCATCAGCCTGTCGCGCGTCACCTTGGCGATGATCGATGCGGCGGCGATGGAGAGGGATTTGCCATCGCCGCCCACGATGGTCTGTGTCGCGCAGGCGAGCTTGGGAGCACGGTTGCCGTCAATCAGCGCCAGCGCGGGCTGCTGCTTCAGCGCGGCCACGGCGCGGTTCATGGCGAGATAGGTGGCTTGCAGGATGTTGAGTGCGTCAATCTCAGCGGCAGAAACAAGGCCCACGCCCACATCGGCCGTGGCCATGATCAGCGGAAACAGCGCCTCGCGCCTGGCTTCCGTCAGCTTCTTGGAATCGTTGAGGCCCGCGGGGATATTGGCCTGATCGAGGATGACGGCCGCCGCACACACAGGCCCCGCCCAGGGCCCGCGGCCTGCCTCATCCACGCCGCAGACAATGGCAGGGCTGCACGCAAGCTCATGGAAGAGGTCAGGCGGCATTGGCCTCAACCTCGCGCAGCAGTTTCCTGGTCATGGCTTCGCCGAAATCCATGATGGTGGCGGCAGGCACATAAAAACAATCCGGCCCGCCGATCACTTCATTGGCGTAATAGTCCGCGATGGTGGGAGAGCCTGAAATGATGGGCAGGCCGTTGATGGTGACCTGCGCAGCCAGAGCGGCGGCCCTGGCGCCTGCCACATCGCCGCCCTCGTTGTCGTCACCGTCGCCTGATACATCGATGGTGCGGCGTGAGGCCTGAAATGGCAGTGCCTGAAAATGCCGCGTGCAGAAGGCGATGCCTGCGGCCAGCCCGGTGCCTCCGGGCAGCCATTGGCGGCTGGTGTTTGCGATGGCCCGGGCCGCAGCGGCGGCATCGGAAGGCGTTCTGATCGCCGACCAGCCCAGTGAAACCGACTGGCTGACGCGGGTGGACCATTGCACAAGCGACACGGCGATGGCCGCATGCTGCCCGGCGGCGATGGCCAGTTGCACGTTGCGGTCTTGCA
>JAGWTZ010000098.1 GCA_028868695.1 Alphaproteobacteria bacterium
CCGAAATAGATCGTGACCAGAATGGCCGGAACGATGGCCAACAGGCGCGTGAGGAGGCGGCGCGCCCAGATGGGCATGCGCAAATGCAGGAAGCCTTCCATGACGATTTGCCCCGCCAGCGTGGCTGTCAGCGTCGAATTCAACCCGCAGGCGATGAGGGCGATGGCAAACAGCTTGGGCGCCAGCAACGAGCCAAGCAGCGGCGCCAACATGCGCTGCGCCTCGCCAATCTCGGCAACACCGGTCTGGCCACGGCTGTTGAAAGTGGCCGCAGCAAGAATGAGAATTGAGGCATTCACCAAAAAGGCAAATGAGAGGGCCAAGGTAGAGTCCCATTGGGCAAAGCGGAGCGCGCTTCGTTTGCCTTCCTCGTTTTGCCCGAAGGCGCGGGTTTGGACGAGGCCGGAATGCAGGTAAAGATTGTGCGGCATGACCGTGGCGCCAATGATGCCAAGCCCGAGATAGAGCATGCCGGGGTTGGCCACCAGCTGGGGGGTGGGGACAAGACCCGCCGCCACGCTGGCCCATTCCGGCCTGGCCAGCAACATTTGCGCCACGAAGCTTGCAAAAATGATTGCCAGAAGGGCAACCACGAACGCCTCCATCTTGCGGAAGCCAAAGCGCTGCAACGCGAAGATCAGCACCACATCGAGCGCGGTGATCAGAACACCAACTGTGAGCGGCAGGCCAAACAGCAAATTCAGGCCGATGGCGGTTCCAACCACTTCGGCAATGTCGGTTGCGATGATGGCGATTTCAGCAAAGAACCAGAGGGCGATGGACACTGGCCTGGAATAGGCATCTCGGCAGGCCTGGGCCAGGTCACGGCCGGTGGCGATGGCAAGGCGCGCGGAAAGCGCCTGCAGCAACATTGCCATCAAGCTCGAAAGCAGGGTGACGAATAGGAGTGCATAGCCATAGCGCGCGCCACCGGCGATGGAGGTGGCCCAATTGCCCGGGTCCATGTAGCCCACGGCCACGAGAAAGCCGGGCCCCAGCCAAGCCATCAAGCGTTGTGCAAACGGCCCAGACCCGCGCACGCGCACCGTGCGGAAAACATCACTCAACGAGGGCTCGTCTAATGCCTGCCGCCAGGCCGGCGCGAACTTTGAAGTGCTGTCCATGGTGAAAGTTTAGCATTGGCTAAACTTTTGGGCAATGTGTCAATGCGAATGGCTGCCCGGACAGAATTGCATTTGCGCCGCGCCGCGGAGGCCTTGGTGCCTTTGCGCCTTGGCAATCTCCTGTTGCGCCACCCCCACAATTCATCCCGGCTTCGCAATTGCAGGCTTTTGCATTATGCAAGAGGAATGAAACGCAAAATCAGTTCCAGCGCCTTACGCTCAGCCGCGTTCAACCGCACGCGGGCCGACCATTCGCATGAACTGGCGCATGACTATTGCGAGTTGATCGCCGAGCTGATTGATGAAAAGGGCGAGGCGCGGGGAACGGACATTGCACTGCGAATGGGGGTCTCCAACGCCACCGTGGCAAAGACGCTCAAGCGGCTTTCGGAGCAGGGGCTCGTCGAGCAGGAGCCTTACCGCGCGGTGTTTCTGACCGGCGAAGGCTGGAAGCTGGCGGAAGACGGCAAACGCCGGCACGAGATCGTTGAGAAGTTCCTCTTGGCGCTGGGCGTTTCCCAGCGCACGGCTGAAGTGGATTCCGAAGGCATTGAACATCATGTGAGCGCCGAGACGCTCAAGGCCATGGCACGGTTTCTGGCGCGTAGTTAAGGCGTTCCGGCCTTGATCTGGCTGGCTGCCTTTTCAGCAAGCATGTAGGTTGCGGCCACGGTGTTGCCGGAAACGATGCTGGGCATGATGGAGGCATCCACCACGCGGAGGCCGTCAATTCCGTGCACGCGCAGGCTTTTAGGATCGACTACAGCCATCTCATCCGTGCCCATTTTGCAAGTGCCTATGGGGTGGAAAAGGGTGCTCGCAGTTTGCCGGATGAAAGCTTCAATCGCACCGTCGGAGACAACTTCCGGGCCGGGCGAAACTTCCCGGTCCAGGTGCGGGGCAAAAGGCGTTTGCGCCACGATGGCGCGGGCGATTTTCAGGCCTTCACGCAAGGATTCGAAGGTGCTTTGGCCACGGAAGAAATTATAGATGATGGAAGGCTTGTCCTTAGCGCTGGCAGATTTGAGTTTAAGCGCCCCAACGGAGCCGGGGCGCAATTGGCAGACATGCATGAGGAAGCCATGGCCCGTGAACCCCTTGGCATTCTGGGTGTTGGCCACGCCGGAACAGAAGAAGAGTTGAATGTCGGGCCGCGTGCCGCTGGTGGTGTCCACGAAAGCGCCACCTTCCGCCGTGGTGGAAGCAAAGAGGCCGCGCTTGCGCAGAAGCCAATCGGCAACATGCAGTACGTTGCGCGGCAGGCTCTTCCAGCTGATGCCATAGGGGGCAGTGGATCTGGCCTTGTATTCAATGGTGATGTCGAGATGGTCCTGCAGGTTTTCGCCCACACCAGGCAAGTGATGCATTGGTACGATTCCAGCCTTGCGCAAATCACGCTCATTGCCAATGCCTGAAAGCATCAACAAGTGTGGCGAGACAAATGAGCCGGCTGACAAGATCACCTCGCGAGCGTGGAATTGTTCAGTTCCACATTCCACGCCTATGCAGCGCTTGCCTTCCATGATCAGGCGGGTTGCGCGGCGATTGGGGATCACACTCAAGTTGGGGCGGTTGCGGATTGGCGCAAGATAGGCACCTTCTGCGGTAACGCGCTGGCCATTGCGCTGGTTGAACATGTAGAGGCCGGCACCAGCCTGGGACTCTCCGTTGAAATCGGCCGTCAGTTTCATGCCTGCCAGCTTGGCGGCAGCGAGAAAGACATGGGCCATCGGCGTGAGGCTGCGTAGCGGAGCAACGTTCAGCGGGCCCTCGGTGCCGTGGAAAGCAGGATCGGCCCTTTGAAGGTCAGACGGCAAATGGCGCGCAGAGGCTGGGTCGGCAAGCAGTTCCAGCCGCTCCAGCTTTTTGAAATAGGGCAGGCAATCCTCATAGCTCCATCCCGTGGCGCCACTGGCGGACCATGCA
>JAGWTZ010000066.1 GCA_028868695.1 Alphaproteobacteria bacterium
TCGTCTCTTTCAAAGTGGTCGCTGAAAGCGTGGTGTCATAGGGAAGCACCACAAGCCGCCGCCGGGGTTTGTACCGGCGGCGGCCTTTAAAAAATGAGGAATGGCGATGTCGGAAAAAAACACAATCTCGCAGCGCATCACCCTTGATGGGGCAGACGAGGTCAAAAGGATTCTATCCTCGATCGGCGATGCCGCTGACAAAGCCTTTGAGCGCGCAAGAAATGCGGCCAACAAATTCAAACCCAATCTGGGCGACAACATCGCCGCTTCGGTGAATGGCTTCGCTGGCAAGATGAGCTTGGTTGAAGCCGCTTATGGCCGCGTCGAAAAGGCGAACATCAATCTGCAGACGCGCTTTGCCGAATTTGAGAGGGCAATAGGGAGTGTGGCTTTGCGCCTGGGTGCGCTGCAAGCCGCTGCTGTGGCCGCGGCCGGTGGCATCCTCGAACTCGCCAAAAGTCAAACCGAGGCCGAGGTGAATGCCTCCAACCAGGCGCAGGCCCTGGGCCTCACGGTGCAACAATATTCCGGCCTGTCCTCGGCGGCAGGGGAATCGGGCGTGGCCCAGGAGCAGTTTGCCTCCGCCCTCAACCACCTGAATAAGGCCATTGCCGAAACCGGCCAGGCCGCCGCCAAGGGTGGCACCGAGCTGGTGCAATTCGGCGACAAGACGGTGGCCGTGGTCAATGGCTCGGCCAATCTCGCCAAGGGCGGCACCGGCGCCGCCTCGGCGCTGGAGAAGCTCGGCATCGCCGCCAAGGATGGCAATGGCAACCTGCGCTCCACAAATGACGTGCTGCTCGACATTGCCGACAAATTCGCCAAGATGCCAGACGGCGCGAAAAAATCCGCCTTGGCGCTTGAGTTGCTGGGTGGCAAGACCGGTTCGGAACTGATCCCCTTCCTCAACAGGGGCAGCGCCGGAATCCGCGAATTCATTGAAGACATCACCAAGATGGGGTTGATGCTCACTGATCAGCAGGTGGGCATTGCCCGCTTCTCGGAAGAGGGCCTGTCGCGCCTGGGCCTCGCTTTCCAGGGCCTCAAGAAACTCATCGGCGATGCTTTCGAACCTTTGATCGGCATTGCCGGCAATGTGCTGGCCACACTGTTTGAGAACAATTTCGACATCATCAAGGCTGCCGTGATCGCCGTCAAGAATGAGGTGGCCTCGCTGGCTTTTGATCTTGCCAAGCTCTGGTTCGGCTTTGACTCGGATGTGGAAAACAGGTGGCTCTTGAGTATCCGAGATGCTTTTCTTGCCATCAAATATGCCGCCACCTTGTTTTTCCTCGTGGCGCTCGAAGCCTTTATCGCTCTGTGGCACGCGGCGGACACGGCGGCCGGTGCGATCAACCGCATTTTTGGCACGCAGTTTACTGCGGGCACCTTGCTGGCCATCGCGGCTGTAGTCAGATTTACCGGCGTGCTCGGGGTGTTGGTTTCAACCTTTAACCTCGGCGCTGCAATATTCAACAGTGTGGCGGCCGTTTTTAATGGCTTGCGCCTTGCGGCTTCCTTTTTGGCCCCCGCCATTGAAACGGTGATCACCGCCTTTGCCGGGCTTGTCACCGGTGTTGCCGCGTTTATTGGCATTCCCGCCGAAGTGGTGGTGGCGATCATCGCTGCCGTGGCTGCTGCCGCCGTGGCCATCTATGTCTATTGGGACAAGATCAAGGCCGGCGCGGCTTCCGCCTGGGCCTTTGTCAAACAGGAGGCCGGCAGCGCATGGGCCGAGGTAAAAGCTTTGTGGGCGCCCGTGCCGGGCTTCTTTTCCAATATCTTCTCCGGTGTGCGCAGCACATTCACTGGTTGGGCCGATGAGGCGCGGGCCGCCGCGCAAATTGTTTCTGATGCCCTGGTGGCCGCCTATGATGATCCGAAAAAGGTGGCGGACGCCTTCTTCGAGGTTATCCGAAACGCCTGGAATACGCTGTGGAGCGATATCAAGTCGTTGGCCAGCGCGGGCATGGACGGTGTGGTCTCGGTGGTGGAAAGTGCTGCCAACCGCATCGTGTCGCTGATCGAATCCGCCGCCTCTGCCATCCGTAATCTCACCAGCTCTGGCAGCGCGGCAGATTCCTCGGGCGGGGGTGATTTTGCCCCGGCCTTCTCCAGCGGCGGCTTTGTAAGTGGGCCGGGAACCGCCACCTCCGATTCCATCCGCGCCTGGCTGTCCAATGGCGAATTCGTGATGCGCACCGCAGCGGTGCGAAAGCTGGGTGTGAGCTTCCTGGCGGCACTCAATTCCGGCCGCTTCTCGCTCGATCAATTGCTCTCGGCCTCGCGCGCCCGCTTCTCGCTGGGCGGGCTGGTGCGCGGTTCTGATGGCATTCCGGGCTTTGCCAGCGGCGGCCTTGTCACCGCTGCGCGCGGCGCCAGCGGCGGCGGCACGCCTCTCATCCTGAATTTCGGCGACAAGAGCTTCGCCGCCACCACCGAGGCCCATGTGGCCGCGCATCTGGCCTCCTACCTGCGCGACCGCAAGGGGCTGAGCCTTGGCCGGAGGCCTGCATAATGGGCAAAATCCTCAATTTCCCGCGGTTCAAAAAGACAAAGATTGAGAAGTCAAAGGCCCAGGCCCTTTATGATAGCGTCATTGCTGGGCCGGTCATGGATGTTGACGTCAAGGCCTTTGTGGCCATGGGCCTTTCACCCGAGATCAACCTTGCCAACGCCTTCCGCGTTTCTGTGGCCGAAGACCTTCAAAGCTATGGCATCGAAATCACGGATGCCGCCGGCCAGGTTCACAAATTCCAGATCCAGCCCAACGATTTCACTGAAATGGCGGCAGCGCTCGCGGCTGCGTTTGAACATTGGAAAACTGGGGTGAAGGAGTGCCTCAAATGACACAGCGTCAGCCTTCCATCTACCTGCCGCGCGGTTTCAGCCGCGAGAAGGCAGCGGAATATGTCGGCGTCAGCGCCAGCAAGTTTGACGAGATGGTGAAAGAGGGAATCATGCCCGGCTCAAAACGTGTGGGCTCCCGGCGCATTTGGGACCGCCTGGCGCTGGATTCCCATTTTGACGAATTGCCGGGGCACGACACCGTGAACCCGTGGGACGAGGCGGACGCATAGGGAGGCAATCAGGTGGCCCTTCTCAAACTCAAATACGTGATGCGCGATCATGATCGCCACGGCAACCTGCGCCACTATTTCCGGCGCACGGGAGAGAAAAAAATCCGCCTGCCCGGCCATCCCGGTTCGGCTGAATTCTTGGCGGCCTATGACCAGGCCTTAAAGCATGGGCGCGCGGTTGCGACAGAGCACAAGGATCCTGCAAGTTTCGCCGCGCTTTTGATCTCATTCTACCGTTCACAAGAGTACAAACGGCTGAACCTCCGTTCACGGCGTGTCAGGCGCATGATCCTAGATAAATTTTCGGCAAAACATGGTTCTAAGCCCTTTGCAAAGCTTGAGCGGCGCCATGTGCTGGCTTTCCGCGATGAATTGGCCGACAAGCCGGGCGCCGCCACAAACCTCATCAAAGCGCTTCGCAGCGTCTTCAACTATGCGCTGGAATATGATCTCGTGAAGGTCAATCCGGCCGCCCAGGTGGACTACCTCAAAACCGGCGGCTCGGGCTTCCACTCCTGGACGATTGATGAGGTCCGGCAATTTGAGGCGCGCCACCCGATCGGCACACAAGCCCGCCTGGCCATGGCCTTGCTGCTCTACACAGGCCAGCGCCGCTCGGATGTGGTGCTCTTTGGGAAGCATATGGTGAGGGATGGGCGGCTGCATTATGCCCAGCAAAAGACCGGTAAGCGCATGGCCACGCGAATCATCAGGCCGCTGCAGGACATCATCGATGCCACGCCCTCCAAGGGATCGACGTTCCTTGAGACGGGTTGGGGGAAATCTTTCACGGCAAATGGCTTCGGCAATGCCTTCCGCGAATGGTGTGATGAGGCCGGCCTTAAGCACTGCACTTCGCATGGCCTTAGGAAGGCATTGGCGGCCCGCCTGGCAGAGCTTGGTGCCACCGTGCACCAGATCAAGGATCTGCTTGGACATTCCGCGCTGGCCATGGCTGCGCTCTACACAAAGGGCGCCGATCAGATGATCAACTCGGATGCGGCGCTGGAGCTGTTTGAAAACATCATTGTCCCACCGACTGGACAAGTGGGACAAAAGGGGCTAAAAAGGCCCGGAAAATCAGCTAAATTTTCAAAGGATGGTGGGCGATGAAGGACTCGAACCTTCGACCCGCTGATTAAGAGTCAGCTGCTCTACCACCTGAGCTAATCGCCCATCCTTTGGTGAAACGCCTGCGTCGAACGCGAAGCGCTGGCGGTCTATAGGCAGGAATGGCGGTGAACGCAAGCTAAAATCGGCAGGTTTTTGATGCTGCGGAAACGGCGATTCCGGCGCGGATTCAGGGCCTTTTGCGGGGGCAAGGCTTAACGGCTGCTTAGGTTTTGGCACCCAGAATGTGCCGATCATTCAGCGCCTGGGGCACGATGCAACAGATCATCACCAACCCTGACATGCAAGAGCTTTGGAAAGCCCTACGGCAAGGGCTGCCATTGCTGTTGGTGTTTTTCATGGGCATTGGCGCGCTTCGCGCCGCAAGGCCCCGCCCCAAGGATGTTGTGCGCAGCCTCGGGCAGATGGCGCTGAAACGCGTTGGGCAAATGGCGCTGGTGTTTGCGGCATTGGCCGGGCTGGCGCTGGTGTGGGAAGGCAATGTCTATCTCACGGGGCCAGCCGCCAAGGCTGGGCTGCCACCGGAAGCCGGGAAGTTTGTGGTGTTCACGCTGGTTTTTGTTGGCGGGTTGATGCTGTTCCTGCTCACCCGGGCCTGGGCGGCGATGCTTGGTAATGCTTCACCCCAGCGCGAAGTGAATGATGGCGATGATGATGGGCCTGTTGAGGCCCCTGTTCCGCCAACGGCCACATTGCCTCCAGCAACGGATGGTTTGCCTGCAATGGCAACACCGCGCGCGCAAATCGTGCCGGCTGCCGCGCCCAGTTTTGGCAAGCGGCGATAGTTCCACTTCCCCGCTGCGCGAAATGAAAAAGGCCGGGCATTGCCGCCCGGCCTTTCAGTGCAGAAATTTCAGCGGCTCAGTTGCCGGACATCTTGGCCACTTCGGCAGCGAAATCGTCAGCGGCCTTTTCAATGCCTTCACCCAGCTGGAAGCGCACATAGCCCGTGATGGTGACAGATGCACCAGCCTTGGTGCCGGCTTCGCCAGCGGCCTGCGTGACGGTCTTGGCGCCATCATGCACATAGGGCTGTTCCAGCAGGCAGTTTTCCTTGGCAAAGGTCTTGAGGCCCGAGGCCACGATCTTTTCCATGACATTGGCGGGCTTGCCGGCGTTCTTCTCTTCGAGAACGGCAGATTCGCGGGCCAGAACATCCTTGGGAATCGCCTCGAGGTTCAGGGCCACAGGGTTGGTGGCGGCGATGTGCATGGCGAGCAGGCGGCCAAATTCGGTCAGCACCTCAGCCTTGCCTTCTGATTCGAGCGCCACGATGACGCCGATCTTGCCCATGCCCGGGGCGGCCTGGTTGTGGACGTAAGAGCCGATCACGCCCTTCTTGACAGAGAGGGCGGCGGTGCGGCGCACGGTCATGTTCTCGCCGATCGTCGCCACCATCTCGGCCACATAGGCTTCAACGGCGTGCGGAGAACCGGGGAAGTGCATAGTCTTCAGCGCTTCGGTGGAGCCGTTGGCGTTGATGGCCAGCTTGGTGATTTCAGCCACCATGGCCTGGAACTTTTCGTTGCGGGCCACAAAGTCGGTTTCCGAGTTCACTTCGACGAGGGCGCCAGTGTTGCCCTTGACGGCAACGCCCACCAGGCCTTCGGCGGCCACGCGGGTGGATTTCTTGGCGGCCTTGGCCAGGCCCTTGGCGCGCAGCCAATCGACGGCGGCTTCCATGTCGCCATTGGTGGCGGCGAGGGCGGCCTTGCAATCCATCATGCCCACGCCGGTTTTTTCGCGCAGGTCCTTCACCAAAGCGGCGGTGATTTCAGCCATGTTCAATTCCTTTTGAAATGGGATGCGGGCGGGCATGCGATGCCCGCCCCATGTGACAGTTTTATTTAGGCGGCCGGCACGGCTTCGGCGGGCGGGGCTTCGGCAGCGCCCATGTCAACGCCGGAGTGATGCTGCGACTTTTCGATGCCTTCAAGAACGGCCTTGGACACGAGCTCGCAATAGAGAGCGACAGCGCGGGCGGCGTCGTCATTGCCGGGGATCGGATAGGTGACGCCAGCAGGGTCGGAGTTGGTGTCGATCACAGCCACGACCGGAATGCCCAAGCGGTTGGCTTCCTTGATGGCGATGGCTTCCTTGTTGGTGTCGATGACGAACAGCAGGTCGGGCGTGCCGCCCATGTCCTTGATGCCGCCCAGGGCCTTTTCGAACTTCACCTTGTCGCGCGTCATGTTCAGCACTTCACGCTTCTTGAAGCCGGCACCCTGCTTTTCGAGCACTTCGTCAATCTTGCGGAGCTGCTTGATCGAGTTGGAGATGGTCTTCCAGTTGGTGAGCATGCCGCCCAGCCAGCGGGCGTTGACGTAATACTGGGCGCAGTTCTTGGCGCTCGTGGCGATCTGCTCGGCGGCAGAGCGCTTGGTGCCCACGAACAGCACGCGGCCACCCTTGGCCACGGTGTCGGAAATCACTTCCAGCGCCTGGTGCAGCAGCGGCACAGTCTGCGACAGGTCCATGATATGGATGCCGTTGCGCGTGCCATAGATGTAAGATTGCATCTTCGGGTTCCAGCGATGGGTCTGGTGACCGAAGTGAACGCCTGCTTCAAGCAGCTGGCGCATGGTGAAATTCACAGCCATTTTCTATCCTTTTCCGGTTAATCCTCTGCAGGTGGCGTGATTGGGATGATCCCAACACCGGAAGGACGGCCCCTATGTGGAGCTTGCGCTCATGGGACAATCCAAACACCCGCATGTGGTTTTGAACGGGCGGCTGATAGCATTGCAGCGCAGCATTGGCAAGGGGCGATTTAGCGCCTCTCAGGCGGGGAAATATCCACCAAAACAACGCTTTCCTGCTCGTTCGGATCGGTGCGGGCAAGCACGGCCTTGGCCACCTTGTCGGTTGGGTTATAAGGCAAGTGGGGCACCCCTGCGGGGATGTAGAGATAATCGCCCGCTTCCAGCCGCACGTGATGCTCGAGATTCGGCCCCCAATGCATCTCAGTGGCCCCTTCCAGGGCATAGATCGCGGTTTCGTGGTTGGCGTGGTAATGCGCCTTGGCGCGGGCGCCGGGCGGCAGCACAACCATGTGCATGCAAATCCCCTCGCTCTTGGCCGTCTCAGCCGAAACACCCGCGAAATAGTCCAGGCCCTGTTTGCCGTGGAAGCCTTCGCCGCCCTTCACCACCTTGCACTGTTTCATGGCGCATTCTCCGATCTGATCAACCTAACGCGGAATAGTAGTGCCCGGCGGCCCGCAAGTCCAACATGCGATGCCAATATTCTGCCCGGCAATGCGGCGTTGCATCAGCCGCTTGCAGTGCCTAATTGAGGTGCATGGCCCTTCGTCAAGACATCCCCCTCAGCCTGTGGCGTGACGAACCGGTGGCGTGGTCCGCCAGCGCGGGCCCCGTGCCCTATCCCGAAGCGCTGGAGCGCATGGAAGACAGCGTGGCCGCCATCGCCGCGGGCCGGGCGCGTGAGCAGGTTTGGCTTCTCGAGCACCCCCCCATCTACACGGCTGGCACCAGCGCGAAGCCAGAAGACCTCGTGGATGCAACACGCTTCCCGGTGTTTGAAACCGGGCGCGGCGGTCAATACACCTATCATGGGCCGGGGCAGCGCATCGCCTATGTGATGCTAAACCTGGCGCGGCGTGGCGGCGATGTGCGGGCCTTTGTGGCAGGGCTTGAGCAATGGCTGATCGCCACGCTGGCCGAATTTGGCATCGCAGGCGAACGGCGCGAGGACCGCGTGGGCATCTGGGTGCGCCATGGCGGCGGTGAAGACAAAATCGCGGCCCTTGGCATCCGGGTACGGCGCGGCATCAGCTTTCATGGCGTGAGCCTGAATGTGAGGCCCGACCTGTCACATTTTTCGGGCATCGTGCCTTGCGGTGTCAGCGATCACGGCGTCACCAGCATGGCGGCCTTGGGTGTAAATGCGGCGATGGCAGATGTGGATGCTGCGCTGCAAAAGCATTTTGCAGGAATATTTGCACCTGTCATCCAATTGTCATGAAACTGTGATCATTTGCGCGGCGCTCAATGCTATTCACTCCGCAGATTAACGGAAAGAAACATGAAGCTCTATTTTTCGCCTGGCGCCAGCTCGTTTGCGCCGCTCATCCTCGTGCATGAACTCGGCAAGAAGGCCAAACTTGAAAAGGTTGACCTGCGCGAGAAGAAATTGGCCAGCGGCAAGGATTACAGGGCCGTGAACCCCAAGGGCTATGTGCCGGCGCTGGAAACCAAGAAGGGCGAGATCTACACCGAAATTCCGATCATCCTGCAGTATCTGGCGGACAAGGCCGGGGCCACCAAGCTGTTGCCCAAGGCCGGCAGCAAGGCGCGCTATCACGCCCTTGAAATGCTGAATTTCGTGGCCGCCGAATTGCACAAGACCTACAGCCCGATGTTCAATCCTGCCATGCCGGAAGAAGGCAAGGCGGCAATGAAGCAGCGCGTGGCGCTGCGCCTCAGCTATCTCAATGACGTGCTGGGCAAGCAGCCTTTTGTTTCCGGCAAGCATTTCGGTGTGGCTGACTGTTATGCCTATACGGTGCTCAGCTGGTCGGGCAGCGTAGGTGTTGATCTTTCGGCCTACCCCAATGTCGCCAAATACGTTGAGCTGATGGCCAAGCGGCCGTCAGTCATTGCGGCCAAGAAGGCCGAGGCCACGGCTTTCGAGGCACTCAAGAAGAAGGCCGAAGCTGCCGCCAGGAAAGCCGAGACCAAGAAGGCCGCCTCTGAAAAGAAAGCTGAGACAGCCGCGGCCTGAGACTGGCTGAACTTGCTTGAACGCCAAGCGCGAAAACGCTTTGTTTCCGTACATGGATGGATTGAGCCTGTTCGGCCTTTTTGCAGTGAGCCTGATGCTGGTGTCCTATGCGCTGGAAAAGCACAGCGCGTGGTGGGTGCTTGTCTTTGCCGTGGCCTGTGGGCTGGGCTCTTCCTATGGCTTCCTGCAAGGGGCTTGGCCTTTCGGACTGGTTGAAGCCATTTGGGCTGTGGTGGCGCTCAAGCGCTGGTGGGGTTTGAGGTAGTCACCGCAGTTCCGCTTCTGCCGCCTTGGGCAATGGTGTGTAGCCGTTTTCCTTCAAGTGCGCCGCCAAGGCCTTGGGAATGGGCACGGGGGCAAGCTTGTCGGCCGGGCAATCATCCACCTTCGCGCCTGTCGTGCAAAGCTGCGGGCCAAAATCACTGGCCTTCTCATAATTGGCCATGAACCTGGCCCAGGCCTCATCGCCCTGCCCCAGCCTGATCTTGCTGGCCACCCAGCCGGCGAGAAAGCCGTTGGACTTCCAGTCGTCCGGGCGCAGCTTGGCATCATATTCCATGCCCGCGAGATCCTGAACCAATCGGCTGTGATAGGCAGGCTCCTCAGTCACATCCTCGAGCCTTCCGCCACGCAACTTGCTGATTTTCAAGGGCGCGAAGGAACCCGCGTAAGAATCAAACGCGTAAAGGAAGCTGTTGTCGACGCTGAGCAGCTCCAGCGCGCCGTCACCATCCACGTCCTCATACCAATAGCCTTCGCCATCCAACGCGTCTGTCTTGATCAGCGTCCACGCGGCTGAAGCGCCATCCCGGATGACGAAGGTGGTTTTGGTGCAGCAATGGGCGCCGCCGGAATAGTTGGTGATGACCACCTGCGGGCTGCCCTCGCCAGTGGCCAGCCTGACCACAGCGGCCTGGTTGAAATTCTCGCTCTTGAATTCATCAATTGAGGCCAGTTCTTCCTTGGGCAAATCCTTGCCCAAATCGAAGTGGAACGTGCCTTGCGCATCCTTGCCGTCCACCACCGTGTAGGCGTTGTCATCCCCCAACTTGGCGGCGGACACCTTGACGGTGAGCGCCCCGCCGGAAAACTCGGCCGGCTTGTCCAGCGCATAGGGGGCAAGGCCAATGCCGCCGTTTTTCTGGCTCTGCCATACGGTCTCGAGATAGTTGGCGCCCTGGGACAGCAGGGCATCGGCGGGTAGGTCGGCAAATCGGTCTCCCTTGTCGGCCTTCTTCAGGTCCTGGATTGAATTTGCCGGGTAAGGCCCTGCTATGACAGCGTAATATCCATTCTTGGATGATACTGCCTTGACCACATCAGCACGGCCGGATTCGTGCCTTGCGATGCCGATAGCCACATCCTTGTCCTTGCTGGAGGCCAAGGTGAGCCAGCGGAGCTTGCCTGTCAGCTGCAGGCTATCTGCGCCCGCCGCGCTGGCACCGAACAATGCCGCGCAAGACAAGGCGATGGCGAAACTCAACTTTGGCATGTGCGGCCTCCCTTCTGGGATCATGCCGGAAATCAAGCTTGATTCAAGGCATGGATGGGAGCGCGGCAGATTTGCCCCCGCCGCCATTTGCCGCTAAAGCCCCGTTCATGAGCAAACCAGTTCCCAAAGTGGGCTTGGTGCAGCTGGGCTGCCCCAAGAACCTTGTTGATTCCGAACGCATCCTCACCCAGCTGCGCGCCGAGGGCTACAAGATCGCGCCGGGCTATGATGATGCCGATGTGGTGATCGTCAACACCTGCGGCTTTCTTGACAGCGCCAAAGCCGAGAGCCTTTCGGCGATTGGCGAGGCGATGCAGGAAAACGGCCGCGTGATCGTCACTGGCTGCTATGGCGTTGAGGAAAGCGTGATCAAGACGGCGCATCCCGGCGTTCTGGCCGTCACCGGCCCTCACCAGTATGAGCAGGTGGTGCAGGCCGTGCACGCCGCCTTGCCGCCGCTGCATGACCCGAAGATGGACCTTGTGCCCCCGCAAGGCCTGCATCTCACGCCGCGTCACTACAGCTATCTCAAGATTTCCGAAGGCTGCAACAACCGCTGCACATTCTGCATCATCCCGGCCATCCGCGGTGATCTTGTCTCGCGGCCCATGGCGGCGGTGCTTTATGAGGCGGAGCGGCTGGTGAAGGCTGGCGTCAGGGAGCTTCTGGTGATTTCGCAGGATACCTCGGCCTATGGCGTGGATGTGAAATACGCTACGAGCAAGTTCAAGGGCCGCGATGTGCGCGCCAAGTTCCACGACATGTGCAAGGAGCTGGGCGATCTCGGCGCCTGGGTGCGGCTGCATTATGTCTATCCCTACCCGCATGTGGATGATGTCATTCCGCTGATGGCGGAGGGCAAAATCCTTCCCTATCTGGACATCCCCTTCCAGCATGCTTCGCCCGCCGTTCTCAAGAACATGCGCAGGCCCGCGAACCAGGAAAAGGTGTTGGAGCGGCTGGCCAAATGGCGCGCGATCTGCCCGGACCTTGCGGTGCGTTCCACCTTCATCGTGGGCTTCCCCGGCGAAACGGATGAAGATTTTGAATATCTGCTGCAGTGGATGAAGGAAGCGCGGCTGGAGCGCGTGGGCTGCTTCCAATATGAGCCGGTTTCAGGCGCCACATCCAACGACATGGGACTGCCGCAGGTGCCAGACGCCGTAAAGGCCGAGCGCTATGCGCGCTTCATGGAAACGCAGCAGCAGATTTCGCATGAGGTTCTGGCGGCCAAGGTGGGCCGCGAGATCGACGTGATCGTCGACGAAATCGACACCGAGAATGACGAGGCCGTGGCCCGCTCCAAGTGGGATGCGCCGGAGATTGACGGGAACGTCTTCATCCCCGGCGGCACGGATCTGGCAGCGGGCGATATCGTCCGTGTGCGGATCACCGAGGCCGAGGAATATGACCTGGTGGGCGAGCGGGTTTAACCGCCTCGCCTCACTGCTTCTGGGCCGGCGTGCCAACATCCATGAAGGGGACGGTTGAACCGGGGATCATGGAGGTGGGCAGCTGGCCGTTCCATTTCTCGGCGCGCGTCAAATCCACCAGCAGCGGGTTGTTGGCCAGCGCGGCGGCGCGGGCCTTGATGGCTTCGGCAGTGGCCTCGCCTTCAATCTTGGTCTTGTAGGCGCTGGCATCGGCCTCGGCCTTCACCGAGTCGGCGCGGCCCTTGGCTTGCGTCACGGCAATGTCCGCCTTGATCTTTTCCTGCTGCAGGTTCTGCTCCTGCTTTTGCACTTCCACTTGCGCCGTCATGCGCGCTTCCACGGCCTGTTCGTAGGCCTGGCTGAAGTTGATGTTTTCAACCTGCACCGAGTCAATCATCACCGGGCCATCCGTCACCTTCGAGATCGCGTCAGAGACATCCTTGTTGAACTTGGCGCGGTTCTGGATCACTGAAACAGCGTCATACTGGCCGAAGACCGTCTTGATTTCCTGCGGGGCCTTGCGGGCGATCACCCTGTCGGCCAGGGATTCGATGGTACCATAGTTGGTGTAAACATCTGCCACCGAGCTTTCCGGCACATGGAAGTTCACGGTGACGCGCATGTCGGCGGGCTGCTGGTCGCGCGAATAGGATTGCATCGCGGGAAGGTTGCCGCAGTTCTGGTATTCACAGCCCCATTTCAGCACCTGCTGGCGCAGGCTGATCTTCTCAACGCGCTGCAGGAAGGGCAGCTTGAAATGCAGGCCTGGCTCCACCACCGAGCTCAGCGCGCCATTGGTCAACAGCACACCGCGGTCGCCCTGATCAATTGTGTACCATGAGTTCATCAGCGCCGCCGCGAGGCCCGCCACAATGATGATGGCGATCAGCGCCGAATTGACATGGCCGGGGTTCACCTTGAACTGGCCAGCCTGGTTCCCGAGATCCCTCAAATTGCTCATTGCTGCTCTCCGCGCTGTGTTCAACGGCAGATAGCAGATGCAGAGCGATTCTCGGCGGGCAATCTTGCCTTACTGGCTGGCCAGCGCGGCCGGGTCCACCGCATGGGCGAAGTAGAGAATCTCGTCTCCGGCAAAGGCGCTCTTGTGGTCAGCAAAGCCCTTTTTCACCGTGGTCACCCGGAAATTGTCGAGGCCCGCCTGGGTGATATCCGGCCCTTCGGCGGCCAGCTGGCTGGAGGACTTGGTGCCGGGCCGCACGATGGCGATGTGGCCGGGCTTGTCATCCTTGTGATTGTGATAGGCGGCGAGAACCAGCTGCCCCTGATTGGCGGCGTCCTGGGCTGCGGCCATGTCGGCCAGTTGCATCCAGCCTTCGGCCTGGCCGTCGGTGAGCAGCCACTCGAACTGGGCGTTGGCCAGAAGCGCCTGGCCATGGTCTGGCGGGCGCAGCACATAGATGCCAAGGCGTTTGGCCACCGAGGCCACAAAGGCGCTGCAATGGGTGTGCTTGCCTTCGCTGCTCACAGGCTTGCCGTCTGGCTCGCCCGATTCCCACTCGATGTGAACACCGGCTGGCCAGTGGTGCTCGACATCCATGGCGTCGATCACCTGAAACAGCCTGGCTGACAAATCCAACGGGCCGCCCTGGGCGCGGGCGATGGCAGGCAAGAGTGCCAGCGAGGCACTGGCAAAAAGGAAATGGCGGCGGTTCATCATTCTCGTTCCGGGTCCGTGTGGCGTTGTGTTGACGGTGATTTGCCAGCCCGCGCCTGAACGGCACATGAACTAGGCAAGCAGCGCCAAGAATTGAGCCGTCGCCTCAAATTCAGCCTTGCGGGCGGCGCGCCGGTCCGCTGCCTCGAAATCCTCGCCCCATTGGCTGATCTGGAAATCCTCATCCACATGCGCGGCCGTCCAGGCGGCCTGCGGCGCCAATGCGCGGGCCTGCAGCATGATGGCGATGAGGGCTGAGCCGGTCAAGGTCATGACATTGTGCAGGCCGGTCAGTGCAAAATCATCCAGCGTGGCCACATGGCGTTCCACAGCCTTCAAGGCGTGAACGTCCTGCGCGACGTGAATGATGCCATGGGTGAACGTGAAGCCAGCATCCAGCGCGGCCAGCGCCCAGGCCAGCACGGGGTCCCACTGCTGGCGCTGCAGGGCCACAAGCTCTTCTGGCTCATCGGCGCGGTAGCAAACCAGGTCATTGCCGGCGAAGGCCACCACCTCGCCAGCGACATGCGCACGCTCGGCGCCCACCCGGTCAATGGCGGTGTTGGCCAGTTTTGTGAGCGGCATCTTCGCGGGGTCAATCAGCTTGTCCTGCGCCTGCCATTCCGCGGCCACGGCTTGCGCCAGGGCAGGCGTGGGCAGGCAGAGGTTCTGCTTCATCGGGGTTTTCACCGGGCGGCCATCAAGCAGGATCGCGCCACCCTCGCCCACGCTCACTGCCTTGTAGAAACGCTTGGGCAGGGGGCGCTCCACCTTGTCACGGCTCAGGCGCTGCCAGCGCTGGT
>JAGWTZ010000099.1 GCA_028868695.1 Alphaproteobacteria bacterium
CGATGGCGCGGCGCACCTCCTCAGCGGAAGGGCCGTAGAGATAAATCTGCGCGAAGGACCCGAGCGCGCCGTGATGCACCACGTATGGGTCTGTGATCGGCAGGATCACGCGCGTTTTGCCCGCGCCGAACTTCGCGTCCAACACGTCCTGCAGATAGATCACGTCCGGCGAACCATCAGCCTTGTGCTTGTCCTTCATGCCGTGGTCCGCCACGATGATGAGCGTGCAGCCCGCGGCATCCAGCGCGCCGACATATGCATCCATCATCTTGTAGAAGCTGTTGGCGCCATCCGAGCCCGGCGCATATTTGTGCTGCACATAGTCGGTGGTGGAGAGATACATCAGGTCTGGCTTGTCCCGCGCCAGCAGCTCGACGCCGGCGGCGTACACAAATTCGGAGAGGTCTGCCGAATAGACTTCCGGCAGCGGCTTGCCCACGAAGGAAAGCACATCGGCAATGCCATTGTCCTTCAGGTTGGCCTTGTCCGCCTTCTCGGACGAGAAGGAGATGGCCGAGCCATCGAACTTTAATTCATTACCGAGCAGCAGGCGCAGCTTGTCCTTCGCCGTCACCACGCAGACCTTGGCGCCCGCCTTCTGGAACGCGGCGAAGAGCGTGGGGGCAAGAAGCCATTTCGGGTCATTCATCATCGTTTCCTGACCTGTGGCCGGGTCGATGAGATAGTTGCCGCCAATGCCGTGAACATCCGGCGTGCGGCCCGTGGCGATGGACATGTTGTTGGGGTTGGTGAACGAGGGCATGGCCGAAAGGCCCCGCAGGTTCTCACCTTTGGCCACCACGCGCGTGAGGTTGGGCATCAGCCCGTCTCGCATGGCGCGCTCCATGTATTCCGGCTCGCTGCCATCGCAGCAGATCACCACCAGCGAGCGCTTCGGCCAGGCATAGGCGCGGCCATTGATTTCAAGTGTCTTCACAGGTCCCTCGGCATCATGTCTTTGACGTTCATTTCGGCAAGCACCTCGCGGATGGCATCCACCGCGCGCTCCATCACCCGCGCATCTAGATGGCCAATGGTGCCGATGCGGAAGGAATCCCGCTTCGTCAGCTTGCCGGGATAAATGGCAAAGCCGCGCGCCCGCAGCGCCTCATAGAACTCCTCGAACTTGAAGTTCGGGTCGCGCGGCGTGAGGAAGGTTTGGATAATGGGGCCGGATTCATTGGCCGAGAGCAGCGGCCTGATGCCGATGGCGTCCATGCCTTTCAGCAGCACATCGGCATTGCGCTGGTAGCGCTTCAGGCGGGCCGGCGCGCCGCCTTCCTCATCAAGCTCGCGCAGCGCCTGGCGGAAAGCCACCAGCGCATGGGTGGGCGGCGTGAAGCGGAACTGGCCATTGGCCTCCAGCCCCTTCCACTGTTCATAAAGGTCAAGCACCACGGAATGTGATTGGCCCTGCGAGGCCTCCAGCAGTTCGCGCTTCACCAGCACATAGGAAAAGCCAGGGATGCCCTCGATGCATTTGTTCGAGGAAGAGACGAGAACGTCGATGTTGTCGCGCACCATGTTCACATCCAGCGCGCCGAAGGACGACATGGCATCCACCATGAAGATCCTGCCGCGGGCCTTGGCCGCCTGCGCCAGCTCGGAAAGCGGGTTGACGATGCCGGAGGTGGTTTCGCAATGGATGAGCCAGACATGGCTGATCGCCTTGTCCTCATCCAGATGCGCGGTGAAATGCTCGGGCGCCAGCTGCGTCACATCGGTTTTGCTGATGCGCTCATGCGGGTGGCCGATGTGTTCGAGAATTTTCGCGGCGCGCTCGCCGTAAGCGCCATTGGCCACAACCAGGGTTTTCTTGCGCTTGTTGGGGGTGAGTGCGCCCAGCGCCGCCTCGATGGCGAAAGTTCCGGAGCCCTGCACGATCACGCATTCGTAGGTGTCATCGCAGCCGGCGATGCGCTTCAACTCATCGCGGATTTCCTTCACCAGCTTGCGGAACTCCACATCGCGGCTGCCCCAATCGGCAAGCAGGGCCAGCTTCACGCTGCGTGAGGTGGTGAGCGGGCCGGGGGTGAGGAGATAGGGCATGTCTTCCTGGCCTTCAGGCCCTTGGAAGCTGATCGCATTGGTCATGGGCAGACTCCGTTTCTGCCCCGCATTAGAGGCGCTTGACGTTTATCAGTCAAATCGTATGATCTTATGGTTTTCATAAGTTGAACTTATATGATCTCAAGCCAGCTCAAAGCCTTTCACGCCGTGGCCGCCACCGGAAGCTTCACCCGCGCGGCGGAGCTTTTGAACGTCACCCAGCCCGCGGTGTCGGATCATGTGCGCAAGCTAGAACAGGCCACGGGTGCAGCACTGTTCATACGCCAGCCGCGTGGCGTTTTATTGACGGAACTGGGCAAGAAGCTTTTCGCGCTGGCCGAGAAAAATGCCGAGACGGAGCAGGCCGTGGCAGCACTGCTGTCCCAGGCCAAGGCGCTTGAGGTGGGGCATTTGACAATCGGGGCCGATGCCGCCGCCCATGTGATGCCGCTGATCAAGAAGTTCCATGCGCGCTACCCCTCGGTCACCCTGCGGATCGTTGGCGGCAACTCCACCGATCTGGTGGCCAGGCTGCAGGCCTTTGAGATTGATTTTGCGGTGATCGGCAAGCCGGTGAAGGATGCCAGCCTTGAAGCCCGCGCCATCAGCAGCGACAGGCTGGTGGCGGTTGCGGCGGCTGGTTCAGCCCCCGCCGCCAAGGCCAGCATCAGCTGGCGCGAATTGGCGGCCCAGCCGCTGGTGATGCGCGAGGCAGGCTCCCACACCCGCGAATTGCTGCTGCAGGCCTTTCACAAATTGGCCGAGCCGCCCAAGGTGGCGCTGGAAGTGGAAGGGCGTGAAGCCTGCTTCGA
>JAGWTZ010000067.1 GCA_028868695.1 Alphaproteobacteria bacterium
GCGCGCACGGGCATGGAGCTGCGCGCCCCTGCCCTGCTCAGCCATCTGGCCTTCACGCTGGATGAGCATTCACCCTCGCCAGCCGCGCATGTGACGGCGCTGGCGCTGCAGCTGGGCCAACCCGCGCCTGCCCCCAATGCCGTGCAGATCCACCTCAAGCTGCGCCATGGCTTTGTGCGCTTTGAACGGCATGGCGAGTTTTACCGCATCGCCATTGTGGCCACAGGCAAGATGCAGAAGGGCCAAGAGGCAGTAGACCTGCTGCCCGCGGCCTGGGTGGCGCAACTGCCGGGCAAGCGCATCGTCGCCATTCACACCCATGTCTTGAAGCTGGGCCGCGGCCAGGCCCTGCCTGGCTTCATCGGCGCCTTCTTCGGGCATGAGGATCTCGCCGGTTCTGTCGTGGCCAATGGTGCCGCCATCGTGGCCAGCGATTTCCGCATCCGCCCCGATGGCTATACGCGCATGCTGGTGATCGACAAGGGCATCGCGCCGTTGCGGCTGGGGCGCACCGTTCGGCGCATCCACGAAATTGAAACCTACCGCATGATGGCGCTGCTTGGCCTGCCGGTGGCGCGCGCCGCGCAGGCCGAATTGCGGCCGCTGGAAACCGAGCTGCACGGCACCATCATCCGCATGACCGAGAAAAGCTCGGCTGACCAGGATGGGCAGCTGCTCGTCCATCTCAGCGGCATTGCCCGCAAGGTGGAAGAGCTTTCCAACCGCACCAGCTACCGCTTCGCGGCGACGCGCGCCTATGCCACGCTGGTGGAAAAGCGGGTGGCGGAACTAGCCGAAGTGCGCATCAATGGCTTCCAGAGGCTGGGGGTGTTCCTCGACAGGCGCTTCAGCCCGGCGATCGCCACCTGCACGGCCACCGCTTCGCGCATTGTTGACCTTGCTGCCCGGAGCGAGCGCGCCAACAACCTGCTGCGCACCCGGGTGGACATTGCCCTCGAAGCCCAGAACCAGCAATTGCTGCGCTCGATGGATGCCCGCGCAAGACAGCAGCTGTTGCTGCAGGAAACGGTGGAAGGCCTCTCGGTGGTGGCCATCAGCTATTATCTGGTCAGCCTGTTCTCGAAATTCTCGGAAGGCTTCCGCGATGGCCAGGATGGCTGGGAGCGCGCGTTGCATCTTGCCGGCGTGCCGCTGGCGGTGGGCCTTGTCTGGCTGGGCCTTCGCCTCATCCGCTGGCGCCTGAGGGATTAGGCTTTCGCAGCCCTCATCAAAAAATCTTTTGCCCCTGTTCCCTGGGGAACAGAGCGGCGCGGCGGTTTCCCCCATTCTGCAGCCATACCCAATCATGGGTGATCAACAGAAAGGAAACTACCATGTCCAAGAACCTGCTCTCGACCCCGAAACTGGCCCTCGCCAAGGCCGCCCGCCGCATGGCCATCGGCCTTGCCGCAGCCGGCATGATCGCCGGCCTCTCTGCCCAAGGCGCTTCCGCCCATGGCTTCATCTATGGCGGCGGCTATGGCGGGGTGCTCATCTCGGTGGGCGGCGGCTACTGGCATCCGCATCACTTCCGCGTGTGCCCCTACGGCATGCACCTCGGCTACAATGGCGTGTATTGCTGGCCGAACCGCGTGATCTACTGATGAACTGAAGTTGCTTGTCCTCACCTTGTCATGACACCTGGCGCAACGCCGGTGTCATGACCTTTTGTTTGTGTGAACCGGGCATGGCACTAGAGTGGGCGTGGCGCAGATTCGCCTGCGCCCTTCCAGGGAAATGCCATGCTGCCCAGTTCCATGCTCCGCGTCATTGACCAGGTTTCGGCCTGCTTCCCGCAACATCCGCGGCTGCGGGAGATGTTCGCGCGCTGTTTTGCCAACACCTATGAAACCACGCTGCGGCCACAGGCTGATGGCAGCGTGCATGTGATCACCGGCGACATTCCTGCCATGTGGCTGCGCGATTCGGCGGCCCAGGTGCGGCCCTATCTGGCGCTGGCGAAAACTGACCCTGCCTTCACGGCGCTGATCGCCGGCGTGGTGAGGCGGCAAATGGCTTTCGTGGCGATTGACCCCTATGCCAACGCCTTCAATGAGGCCGCCAATGGCCGCTGCCACAACCGCGACGCCACCGACATGGGCCCCTGGATCTGGGAGCGGAAATACGAGCTCGACTCGCTCTGCGCGCCGCTGCTTTTGGCGCATGACCTGTGGCGCGAGACGGGCGATGCCAGCGCGCTGGATGCAAATTTCATCAGCGCCGCGCATCTGATCATCGAGACGATCACCCGGGAACAGGACCACACCGCCTCGCCCTACCGCTTCCAGCGGCTGGAAGGCCCGGCCAGTGACACGCTGGTGAATGACGGGCGTGGCGCGCCGGTTGGCCCAACGGGGATGAGCTGGTGCGGTTTCCGGCCCAGCGATGATGCCTGCCGCTACAACTATCTGGTGCCGGCCAACATGATGGCCGTGGTGGCGCTGCGGGCCTTGGCGGCGCTGCCGCTGGGTGATGAAGTGCTGAAGGCCAAGGCCCTGGCGCTGGCGGCAAGCCTTGATGCCGGCATTGCGGCACATGGCAAGGTGGCGCATCCGCGCTTCGGCACGGTCTATGCCTATGAGGTGGATGGGCTGGGGCACCATCATTTCATGGATGACGCCAATGTGCCCAGCCTCTTGTCGCTGCCCTATCTCGGCTATTGCGCCAAGGATGATCCGGTTTATCTGGCCACGCGCGCGCTGGTGCTGAGTGATGCCAACCCCTATTTCCACCGCGGCCTTGCCGCCAAGGGCATCGGCAGCCCGCACACGCCGGAACATTCGATCTGGCCCATTGCGCTATGCATGCAGGGGCTCACCTCCACTTCGCGGGACGAGCAGATGGCCCTGCTGGAGACGCTGCTTGCCACCGATGCCGGCACCGGCCTGATGCATGAAAGCTTCCACAAGGACGACCCCACAACCTTCACGCGGCCCTGGTTCGCCTGGGCCAATTCACTGTTCGCGGAATTCGTGATGGCCCTGGCACAACCGGGCGGGGCTTGAAATGGCGGGGCCAGCGCCCTAAATTAATCGGTAACAACGAAAGGCACAATTTCTATGTCTGTCCGTCCCGTCAAGTCCATTTCCACCGCCCGCCCCGCCATTGAAGGCGCTGGCGTGAAGCTGCACCGCGTGTTCGGCTTTGGCGATACCACACCTTTTGACCCGTTCCTGATGATGGATGATTTCCGTGGAGACCGCCCTGCCGATTATCAGGCGGGCTTCCCCTGGCATCCGCACCGCGGCATTGAAACCATCACCTATGTGCTGGCCGGCACGGTTGAACATGGCGACAGCCTGGGCAACAAGGGCCTGCTTGGCGCCGGCGATGTGCAGTGGATGACGGCCGGCAGCGGCATCATGCACCAGGAGATGCCGGAGGGCGATCCGATGGGCCGCATGCATGGCTTCCAGCTTTGGGCCAACCTGCCTTCTTCCCTGAAGATGACCAAGCCGCGCTATCAGGACATCAAGGGCGCCGACATTCCCGTCGTCACCGATGATGATGGCACGCGGGTGAAAATCCTGTGCGGCGATTTCTGGGGCAAGAAGGGCCCGGTGGACGGCATCGCCGCCGAGCCGCGCTATCTCGACGTTTCGGTTCCACCCAACACGCGCAAGACGCTGAAGGTGGAGGTGGAGCGCCATGCCTTCGCCTATGTGTTCGCAGGCTCAGGTGATTTCCGCGCGGCTTCGAAGCCCTTCGGCGTGCTCACCGAAAAGGAAGTGCACGGCCAGGAGATCCACATCCGCGAGCAAACGGGCAACCGTTCGCTGGTGCTGTTTGATTCAGGCGATGAGATCACCGTGCAGGCCGGGCCGGAGGGCGTGCGCTTCCTCCTCGTCTCCGGCAAGCCGATCAAGGAGCCGGTGGCCTGGTATGGCCCCATCGTGATGAACACGCAGGCCGAAATCCAGCAGGCGCTGAATGATTTGCGCAGCGGCACGTTTATCCAGCGCTAAAGCCAACAGGGGAGGCGGGTGCTTACCCGCCTCCCAATTCCAATTTGCATGTTGAACGCGCCGCTAGAACGGCAAGGTCATCAGAACCCATGATGTTGGCCCGGACCGGCCCGCAAATGAGAGCCATGGACGTGAGCCTGCTTCGGCAAAGCCGAACTTGCGATAGAGCGCCAAGGCAGTCTCATTGTTGTTCTCGACCACAAGAGAAAGGCCTTTTGATCCCGTCATGACCGCTTGTGACTTGGCATGCTCCAACAGGCGGCTTGCAATCCCGCGCCCGCGAAACTCCGGATAAACGGCGATTCCAATGACCGCCCAGAAGCCGGGGACATGGGTTTCAAGCTCAAGCAAAGGCGCGAAATAGGGTGGAAAGTCAGCGAGGATCACAGTTGTTTCCTGAATCTGGCCGCCTATCAGGCCGCCAGCAACTTCTCCTTCCAGTTCACAGAGATGGGCCTTGCTGTAGTGGTAGGGCAGCGTGCCATCCTCAATGATCATGCGGCGCGCGGCATTGATGGCCGACAGTTCCTCGCCCGCACTGCTTTGCCAGAATTCGCCCTCAATGCCATGGCCTGCAATATCAATCAGGGCCGCAACATGCGGCGCATCATTCTTGTCCGCGTGGCGAATGTGCAATGCCATATGGACAAGATGTCATGAACGGCAACCTCAAGTAAAGATGGCTGAACCCTCGCCCGCTGCACACTGCGCCGCTTTTTGATGACGCCATGGTCTGGCCACCCATGCCGAAAGCCGAATTGACATTGCGTGGCGCAAAAAAGATCCGCAGCGCTGGATTTTCCAGCTTTGAAAGACATTAGCTGCAGCTGCGGCACCTTCATGGTGATTGCGAAAACGGGCGGCGTCCCCGCCTTTGTGTTCAATTGTTAATGGAACAGCACGCCTGCGCCTTGCGTAACCCCCATGCCCGGGGCCATGCCACGGCACATTTGCGGCTTTGGCCCCTCCAAACACAGGAGGTTCACATGCTGAAACTCGTTCCTTGTTTGCTTACCCTTCCCATGCTTTTCATGGCCGCCGCCCAGGCGGCTGACCCGCATAGCCCAGGCACCACCGGCCAGCCCAGTTGCAGCTGCCAGGCCACGCCCTCGCCGCCCGGAAACTCCGCCAGCGCGCCGGGTTCGGCCTTCAACGGCAGCGGCATTTCCGGAACCAAATATGCCGGAACACAGCCGCAAAACTCAAACAACCCCAAGAGTGTGGCGCAATATGACGTCGCGTGCTTCCAGCAGTCGCAACACTAAACTGCGCGTCTCTGAATGACCGCCGGACCGTGGCTCGCGCCTAGCGCGCGGGCGCTTGCGTCTGGCGGCGGCGCACCTCCAGCGAACTGATCTTGGCGTCAAGATCAGAGATGGTCTCCGCGACTTGGCCTTCCGTTTGCCCGAAGGACTTGAGGCTTTCGCGCACCACACGGCGCTGTTCCATTTCTTCAATCTGCTTCGAATTGGCGATCACCCGCTCATCGGTGATGTGGGAAAGGGCAGTGCGGGCAATGTCAACATTGCCAAAATCGATGCAAATCTCGGCCAGCCTCAGCAGCAAGACGTTGCGCAAAACCTCATCCCTCACCTTCAAGGCCGCATGCAGTTGCGCGGCCTGCAGTTGATTGAAGTCGCGGCGGCGGATGCTGGTTGAAAGATTTTCAATCGCCTGCAGCGTGCGCAGCGTGATGGCCTGGTCGTCGCTCAATGGGCTGGTGGGGAAATGCGTCGCATAGGCGATGCGAAGATTGTCCACCAGCTGCCTTTGCAGCTGCGCGAATACCATCATCTTCTTCAGCCTGTGTTGAAGCTGAAAAACATGTGCCGCCGCCATGATGGCCACCACGGCGGAAACCTCAGGGATAATCATGCCCCATTCAAACATATCAAGCCTTGCCCCATGCGAACAATTTCGCTTATTGGCGCGGCGCATTTTTGCCCGATGATCCGCGCCATCTGGAATTAGGCGAAGCGGCCAGCCAAGCCATACGTAGAAATACGTGACGCGGCATGATGGCCGCACGTGGCGCCGCACCGGCGCGAGCAGCCCGCTTCAGTATTTTCACGGATTGCATTCCTGCGCCGGAATCAGTCTAAACAAAGTGTTAAGGAGACTGATGATGGTGATGTGGCCGCTCTATGTAATCGCGTTCGAGGCTGCCGTTGCCATGGCCCTCGGCGTGACGGCCTTTCTTGCCATTCGCCGCCTTAACAACAGCAGGCAGATCGTGGCATTGCAGGAAGACCTGATCGCCGAGATCCGTTTGGCCTACACCCCGGACACCGGCCGCAATGACCAGAATGACCAAACCAAATCACTCGCGGTGCTGCTCAGCCTTCACAATCTGATGGGCCAGAGAAATCGCCGCAACTTCACCAGGATGCAGCTTGCGGTATTCAAGATGTGCATGGAGATTCGCGATACCGTCATCCGTTCCGCCCTGTTGCGGCGCCTGTCGGAGGTTTGCTTTGAATGCGGCAGCCAGGACATCGCCAACCTCGCACTGTCCAACATTTTTGACGAACGCGTGATCGCCAATTGCGGCCAGGTGGGCGAAGCAGCCAAACTGCGCCAGATCCGCGATGACATTTCGCAGGATCCGCTCATCTCCGGTATCAACATCGACCATTTCCTCAACAACAAGGACCAGGCCGGGTCTGGCCAGGTTTACGCGCCGCTGCGCCCGGCAGTGGGCTACTAGGACAATTCCACCACAAGCTGGCTGCCTGCCAAACACCCTGCCTCACGCCGGGTGATGGCAGAGATGTGTCCACGCAATGAAACTGCCCGGACATCCGGGAATGTGGTTTGACCAGAAGCTCTGAGACAAATGGCGGAGAGGGAGGGATTCGAACCCCCGGTACCCTTGCGAGTACTTCGCATTTCGAGTGCGACGCGATCGACCACTCTGCCACCTCTCCGCAGGGCCATGTACAAGACAGGCTTGGTCGAAGCGGCTGAATAGCCAAGCTCACGCCCAAAGCCAAGCCTTTTCGGTGGGGCACCGTCATGGCCGCAGACTTGCGGCGCGGGCGCTGTGATTTGAACATATTCCTTGACAAGGAGTATTTGTTCTGTCTATGTTCGCCCCGTCTTTTTCACAGGAGGGGACGATGTCGACAGAGTTCCGATGCGGTGAGAAAGAGTGCGGCGCCTGCAGGCGGGGGAGTGACTCACCCTTTGCTTTCGGGAGCTCCGGTTCTGGACCTTGGGCACTAAGACCCAAGCGCCTTCAATGGCTAAAGCGTTTTGGAGTTTCGAAGAAACGGCAAAATCGCCCTAATATCAGGCCCGGATTTAAATCCGCCGCGTTTCAAAGGTGGGTTTGGATGAAGCTGTTTGATGATCTCATTCTCCCAACGCCCGTCATTCCCGCGCAAGCGGGAATCTGCGTTTTCTCAAGGGAAAACAGGGATGCCCGCTTTCGCGGGCATGACGGCAGGGGGAATGTGGCGCAAACCTACAATCGCAAACCCACCCGCCGGGCTTTTCGCCCCTTCTTTCACCCCAGAATTCTGATCGGCGCAAAGCCTGGCAGAAACTTCCCCTCCATTTTCCTGCACACCGGCGGTGCGCTCATGCGATGAGGCCAGCATCCCACAGTTTCCCGCCACAGGGGCCGCCCCGCACCGCGAGCGGCAGGCCATCACGCACGGCTAAAAAGCCTCGGTTGACTCACCCCTCCAACCTGCTAAGAGCCCCGGCCATGAGCAGCTTTTTGAAAGCCTCCCCGGTTTTTGCCCCCGTTTTCACGGGCCGCACCTGCTCGAGCAAAACCACCAAAACGAAAAAGACGATCTAGCCCCTCCCCCGGTCATCACTCCCACGGGGGTGGCTGGCCAGACTTCAGCCCGGTGGCAGGCCGCAAGGCCTTGGGGGCGGGAAAGAGAGAGGTTGAGACCTGATGGGTTACAAAGTTGCCGTTGTCGGCGCCACGGGCAATGTGGGCCGCGAAATGCTGAACATCCTGCAGGAGCGCGAGTTCCCCGTGGATGAGATTCACGCGATTGCCTCGCGCCGCTCGCTGGGCGTTGAGGTGAGTTTTGGCGACAAGGTGCTGAAGTGCAAGGATCTGGAGCAGTTTGATTTCTCCACCGTGGATTTCGCGCTGATGTCGGCGGGTTCGGAAGTGTCGAAGGTCTGGTCGCCGAAGATCGGCGCGGCCGGCGCCATCGTCATCGATAATTCCTCGTGCTGGCGCTATGACCCTGAAGTGCCGCTGGTGGTGCCGGAAGTGAACGCGCATGTGCTTGATGAATACATGAAGCGCAACACCCGCAAGAACATCATTGCCAACCCCAACTGCTCCACCGCGCAGCTCGTCGTGGCGCTGAAGCCGCTGCATGATGTGGCCAAGATCAAGCGCGTTGTGGTTTCCACCTATCAGTCCGTGTCCGGCGCCGGCAAGGAAGGCATGGACGAGCTGTGGAACCAGACCAAGGGCATCTTCGTCACCGATCCGCCCACGCCGAAGAAGTTTTCGAAGCAGATCGCCTTCAACGTCATCCCCCACATCGATGTGTTCATGGAAGACGGCTACACGAAGGAAGAATGGAAGATGCTGGCCGAAACCAAGAAGATCCTCGACCCGAAGATCAAGCTCACCGCCACTGCGGTGCGCGTTCCCGTGTTCGTGGGCCATTCGGAAGCCGTGAACATCGAGTTCGAAAAGCCAATCACCGCCGATGAGGCGCGCGACATCCTGCGCGAGGCGCCGGGCTGCATGGTCGTCGACAAGCGCGAGCCGGGCGGTTACATCACGCCAGTGGAATGCGCCGGCGAATATGCCACCTTCATCAGCCGCATCCGCGAGGATGCCACGATCGAGAACGGCCTGAACCTGTGGGTGGTGTCTGACAACCTGCGCAAGGGTGCGGCTCTCAACGCCACACAGATCGCCGAAGCCCTGATCAACCGCGGGCTGATCAAGAAAGCCGCCTAAGCGCGGCGTCCAACGGAATGCCATGCCGCCGGGGCCCTGCTCCGGCGGCATTTATTTGTGATGATGGCGTGAACCGGCGCCTGGCGCGCGGCGTAGTGCAGTCATGAATACAACTGAAACATGGGCCCTGCTGGGCTTCGTTGCGCTGTGCCTCGGCGTGGGTGGCGTTTCTGGCTATTTCACCGCGGCGGGCGTGGGCGCTTGGTATGATGGGCTGAAGAAGCCTGCCTTCCAGCCGCCCAAGTGGCTGTTCGGCCCGGTATGGACGGTGCTTTACCTTGCCATGGCCATCGCCGCCTGGCTGGTGTGGCGGCAGGCCGGGTTATGGAGCGCAGCACTCGGCCTGTTTGGCCTGCAGCTGGCGCTGAACTTCGCCTGGTCGTTCATTTTCTTCACCGCCCACAGGCTCGGGCTGGCGCTCATTGACCTCATCGCGCTGTGGATCACTGTTGCGGCGACCATTGGCGCCTTCAGCGCCTATGACCACTGGGCGGCAGCGCTGCTGGTGCCCTATCTGGCGTGGCTGAGTTTCGCGGCGCTGCTAAACGCCAGCGTTTGGCGGCTCAATGCGGCCTAGGATGAAGGCGCGCTCCTTGGCGAGGCCTTCCCACTCATCGCCCTCATCCGCGAAGATCAGCGTATAGGGTCCTTGATAGCCTGCACCCTCGGCGGCGGCGACGCATTGGCCATAGTCATTCTCATCAAGCGCCAAGCCCTTGAAGCTGGCCTTGGCGTGACACAGCTGGGCGCGCGCGAAGATGGAGGCAAGGTCGGCATATTTGGTTGGCCCACCCCAGTTGCCCATGTCAGCGAGGAAGCCAAGGCGGCTGCCCACGCCGTCGAGAATGTGATGCACCTCGACGGGCGTGGCGGTGAGGTCAAACCAGTTTTCAGTGACAAGCTGCACGCCTTGCGTGGCCGCACTGTTGGCCAAAAGGGCAAGGCCGGAAACCGAATGGGCGAGCGCCTCGGGCGAAGGCTTCTGCTTTCCGGCCACGGCGCGGGCATTCTTCGCCCCCAGCCTTGCGGCGGCGCCAATCCAGGTGTTGATCCAGGCGAGATCGCGGGTGCGGGTGGCCGCATTGGTGATGTCGCCATCATCAATCAGCAGCGTTTGAATGGTGACACCAGAGTCCGCGAAGGCAGAGCGCAACTCCTCAAGATAGACCGGATCGAGCGAAGCGATGTGGAAGTGGCAAAGCTCCACCCGGCCATAGCCATGGGCGCGCAACGCGGCAGGCAAGTCCAGAAGCTTGACCTCGCCCGGCCCCCAGGTGGGTTGCGGCGGCGCGTCAGCGCGGCCAGCGGGGCCATTGGCGTGGGAATAGCCCAAGGCCTTGTGCAGGGACCAGGAGGAAACAGCGATGCGGGGGTGCGGTGCGGGGCTCATGGGCGCAAGCATAGCGCGGTGGTGCAAAGGCGCAATGGCCGGACACAGGCAATTTCCCCTCGCTGCCGCGATGCGCTAGACCAGCAGCATGATGCAAGGTGATTTGATCCTCTCTCTCGCGCTGGGCCTTGGGCTGGCGGCCGCGGCAGGCTTTCGCGTGTTCGTGCCACTGCTGGTGCTGGGCCTTGCCGCGCGGGCAGGCGTGATTGCGCCATCGAGCGGCTTTGAATGGGTGGCCGGCACGCCCGCGCTGGTGATGTTCGGCGTGGCGGCGGTTGTGGAAGTGGTGGGCTATCTCGTGCCGCTGCTCGACAATGGGCTGGACCTTGTGGCCGGGCCGGTTGCCGTTGCGGCCGGCATAGGCGTGGTTGCCGCCACGATGGGTGATGCGCCGCCCATGGTGAAGTGGGCACTGGCCATCATTGCGGGCGGCGGTGTGGCGGCCCTCACCCAGGGCGGCACCACGCTGCTGCGCGGCGGCTCGACCGCGCTGACGGGCGGGCTTGCCAATCACATGGTCAGCCTCAGTGAGCTGGTGGCCGCAATCGGGCTTTCGCTGCTGGCCATTGCACTTCCCTATGTGGCGCTGGTGGTGGTTGTGGTGGTTGGCGTTGTGGGCGCGCGAGCCCTGATCAAGCGCCGGGCGGCGGCATGAGCGGGCAAGGCGTGTTTTCCATCTTGCTGGTTTGCGTTCCAGGCTTGGAAGCTGCGCTTCGCACCGAGGCGCAGGAGCAAGGTTTTGCGGTGACCGCGCAAATGGCTGGCGGCGTTGAGATCAGCGGTGGCTGGCCTGAAGTGTGGCGCGCCAATCTTTGCCTGCGCGGCTGTTCGCGTGTGCTGGCGCGCATCGGCTCGTTCCGCGCCTTGCATCTGGCGCAGCTGGACAAGCGGGCGCGGGCCTTTGCCTGGGGCGATTTCCTGCAAAAGGATGTTCCGATTGCGGTTGAGGCCAGCTGCAAGCGCAGCCGCATCTATCACAGCAAAGCGGCGGCACAGCGCATCGAACGGGCGCTTTCGGAAGTGGCGGGCATCACCGTTTCCGCCGAAGCGGGATTGGTGCTGAAGGCGCGCATTGAAGATGATCTGGTGACGCTCAGCCTCGATACATCCGGCGACGGCCTGCACAAGCGTGGGGCCAAGCAGGCCATGGCCAAGGCGCCGATGCGCGAAACCATGGCTGCCTTGTTCCTGCGTGAATGCGGCTTCAAGGGCGATGAACCGCTGCTGGACCCGATGTGCGGCTCCGGCACCTTTGTAATTGAGGCCGCTGAAATGGCCGCTGGCCTCGCGCCAGGGCGGGTGCGCAGTTTCGCGTGTGAACTGGTCAAAGGTTTTGATGCCGCCGCCTATGCGCGCATGAAGGCGGCATTGCCTTCACGCCAGCCCGCCTTCAAGTTCTTCGGCAGTGACCGCAATGACGGGGCCATTACCGCCGCCCGCGCCAATGCCGAGCGGGCCGGCGTTGCATCATTCACGAGCTTTGAACGCCGCGCCATCAGCGACATCACGCCACCTGAAGGGCCTGCGGGCCTCATCATCATGAACCCGCCCTATGGTGCCCGCATTGGTGACGCCAAAAAGCTCCAGGCGCTCTATGCGGCAACAGGCAAGGTTCTGCGCGAACGCTTCGCTGGCTGGCGCGTGGGGATCATCACCAATGACGACACGCTGGCACGCAGCATGGGCCTGCCGCTCAAGCGTGGCGCGCCAGTGTTGCACGGTGGCATCCGCGTCCATCTCTATCAGGCGCGGCTCTAGGCCTCGCGTCAGCTGATGACCTTGCCGTAAACTTCGCTGGCGCCCCAGGCAATCAGGATCGCCGGCAGAAGCCAATCGGTGCCGATCGGCAACCAACCGATGCGTTCAGCCAAAAGCACCAGTCCGGCAAGCAGCAGGAACAGGCCGAAGCCTATGCCGCGCCGGTCCGGATGATGGCCGCTTCCGGGCAGATGTGTTGTTGGGTCTGGCATCGCAACCTCCATCACTGTGGAAGATCTATCCAGAATAGGGCCATGCTGCGCCCTGTCGTTGATGCAGGTCAACCGGTTTTCATTGAGGCTTTGGCAGAGGCAGATCGGCCTCAGGCGGTGGCGTAGAAACCCGGCTTGGCAGGCAAGGCAATTTCAACACGGGCGCCAGACTGCAGCGCCTTCACGCCGGCCTCGGCAGTCAGCGTTGAACAGGTGCCATCCCAGGCCGAAGCGCCGTGGCTGGGCTTGCCTTGCTCGAGCGATTTCACCCAGGCGATATTCTGGCGGCGATAGGCCTCGGCAAAGCGCGGCCGCCAATCAGCGGGATAGGCCGTGCTGCGAGCCAGGGCGGCATTTCGCGAAGTCACGTCCGGGTTGCGCAATTCAATGCTGCCCTTCTCTCCCACCAATTCTCCGCGCACATCATAGCCATAGGCGGCATTGATGTTCACTTCGAGATTGACCAGCGCGCCGCCGGCCGTTTCCAGCACCATTTGCACCGGCACCGTGGCGGGGGCCGCCGCGCCGCCGGGCCGGAAAACCGAGACGGCAGTGAATTCCGTTTCCAACAGCCAGCGCGCGACATCGAATTCATGCGGTGCGGAGTTGGCAATAGCTGTCTCCGGCCGCGCATCATAGGCGGCCGAGACATTGCGGTGCTGGCAATGGAAAACCAGCGCCTTGCCAATCGCCCCGCCCGCCAGCAAGGCTTTCATTTCGGCATAGGCTGGGTCAAAGCGGCGCATGAAGCCCACTTGCACAAGCCGCTTGCCGCGTTTTTCTTCCGCTGACATCACTGAAAGGCATTCACCCACATCCTGCGACAATGGCTTTTCGCAGAGCACGGGTTTGCCTGCTGCGATACAAGCCAGGGTGAGCGCACTGTGGAACTTGTCAGGTGCTGCCACAACCACGGCAGCAACCGCCCTGCTGTTGATTACTTCGAGGGGATCGGCCGTCACATGGCTGGCGCCATATTCATCAGCCACCTTGCGGGCGCGCGCCACGTCAGCATCCACGATGGCAGCGAGTTTCACGCCGGGCACTTCATTCGCGAAAATGCGGGCATGGTCCGCCCCCATGACGCCGGCGCCGATGATGGCGAGATTGATGGTCATTGCATTCTCCTGAAGGCTTGCTTGCCGCTTGATAACAAAGCCCGCGAAAAACACAAAACCCGCCGAGCATTTCTGCAGCGGCGGGTTTTTTGTATCTGTGAATGAAGTGGGGCGATTTTGCTGACGCAAAACGCCTATCTGTCTTTTGCAGGCCTGGCAGCGACCTACTCTTCCACGTCTTAAGACGAAGTACCATTGGCGCTGGGGTGATTTACGGCCGAGTTCGGGATGGGATCGGGTATGGACGCCCCGCCATAGCCACCAGGCCGGCGAAAGACAGAATTTGCGAAGCACGTTTTTCCTGAAGTTCAACTTCATGGACAATAATAATGAGAATGAACAAGCCGTTCGAGCTATTAGTACCAGTAAGCTGCAAGCATTGCTGCTCTTCCACACCTGGCCTATCAACGAGGTCGTCTTCCTCGGCTCTCAAGGGAATTCTTGTTTTGAGGTGGGTTTCCCGCTTAGATGCCTTCAGCGGTTATCCCGTCCACACATAGCTACCCTGCACTGCGACTGGCGTCACAACAGGTCCACCGGAGGTGTGTTCAACCCGGTCCTCTCGTACTAAGGTCAAATCCTCTCAAAATTCCTACAATCACGGCAGATAGGGACCAAACTGTCTCACGACGTTTTGAACCCAGCTCACGTACCACTTTAATCGGCGAACAGCCGAACCCTTGGGACCTTCTCCAGCCCCAGGATGTGATGAGCCGACATCGAGGTGCCAAACGATTCCGTCGATATGGACTCTTGGGAATCATCAGCCTGTTATCCCCGGCGTACCTTTTATCCGTTGAGCGATGGCCCTCCTCACGTGGGACCACCGGATCACTATG
>JAGWTZ010000068.1 GCA_028868695.1 Alphaproteobacteria bacterium
CGTGGCCGCGCGCAACGTGCGCCGCGACGGCATGGACCAGTTGAAGGCCCTCGAAAAGGCCCACGCCATGGGCGAGGATGAGGTAAAAACCAAGTCCGATGAAGTGCAAAAGCTGACGGATGCCACGATGAAGGACATCGACGCCGCGCTGAAGCACAAAGAAGCCGAAATCATGCAGGTATGATGCCGCGCCAATGACCCTTCCTTCCGGCCATCCCCAGCCCAAGTGCCCCCGCCATGTTGCCATCATCATGGATGGCAATGGCCGCTGGGCCGAGGCGCGGGGCCTGCCGCGTTCGGCGGGCCACAAGGCGGGCATCGATGCGCTGCGCCGCGCCGTGCGTGCAGCGTCCGCTGCTGGCGTGGAAGTCTTGTCGCTCTATTCATTCTCCACCGAGAATTGGCGCCGCCCCAAGGCCGAGGTGGCGTTCCTGTTGTCACTGCTGCGCCGCTTCATCAGACAGGATGTGGCGGACCTTCATGCCGAAGGCGTGCGCATCCGCGTGATCGGTGCGCGCGATGATCTGGAGCCGTCCTTGGTGCGCCTGCTGGCCGAGGCCGAACAGCTGACCAAAGCCAACACTGGCCTCACCCTCGTCATCGCATTCAATTACGGCAGCCAGCAGGAACTGGCCCGTGCCGCCCGCAAGCTGGCTGAACAGGTGGCCGCAGGCACGCTTGCCCCGCAAGACATCGACATGGCCCGCCTTGGCGCGGCACTGGACACGTCTGATTTGCCGATGGTGGATCTCCTCATCCGCACTGGCGGCGAGCAGCGCATTTCCAACTTTCTGCTCTGGCAATGCGCCTATGCCGAATTTGTGTTTCTCAATCTCTTCTGGCCGGATTTTGATGCCGCCGCCTTCGACAAGGCCTTGGCCGATTTCGCGGGCCGCGACCGCCGCTTCGGCGGCCTGAAAGCCCGCAGCGCATGAACGACAACACCCTGCCGGCCGCCTCCGGCAAATGGGCGGACCTGGCCTTGCGCAGCGCCTCCGCCGTGGTGCTCATGCCCATCGCGCTCTATTGCGTGTGGCAGGGCGGCATCTGGTTTCAAATGTTCATCGGCGCTTTGGCCGTGCTCATTGCGCAGGAATGGGTGGCGATTGTTCACGGCGGCAATGCGCGTGCTTTTGCGCTGCATGTGCTGGCCGGGCTGGCGGGCGTGTTTGTCACCGCCGCCGAAGGGCTGGATGCCGCATCGGCTGCCATTCTCGTGGTCTGGCTGCTCAGCGTGTTGATGTGGGTGCTCAACGCCGGGCAGGGCACCATCTGGTCGCTGCTTGGCGTGTTCTATGTCGGCCTGCCGATGATCGGCTTCGTGCTGCTGCGCGAAGATGGCGAGCTTGGCCTCTGGGCCGTGCTGTGGTGTTTCGCGATTGTCTGGGCGGCAGACATTTTCGCCTATTTCTCCGGCCGCATGATCGGCGGGCCAAAGCTGGCGCCGCGCCTTTCGCCGAAGAAAACCTGGGCGGGCCTGATTGGCGCCATGGCAGGCGCTGCTGTCGTCTCAGGCCTCATCGCAAAATATGTCGGGCTGAATGCCGGCGCACTGATGGTGCTGGCGGCTGGCCTGACGGTGGTGGAGCAGGCGGGCGACATTTTCGAAAGCGCCATGAAGCGCCGCTATGGCGTGAAGGATAGCGGCAATTTCATCCCCGGCCATGGCGGCGTGCTCGACAGGGTGGATGGCCTTCTGGCCGTGATTTTGGCTGCGGCAACAATAGGTTTCGTACACCAGGCGGGCGATGCCGCCGCCGGGCTGCTGCGCTGGTAACCATCTTGCCCGATTGTTGACGCATTCCCCGCGCTTTGTGGTTAAGAATTGGTAAATTGAACCGGGACAATCCGGCGCAAGGTCTGGGAGCCGCAAGGGCAGGGCAAGCCTGCAGCAGCGGCAGTGGTGCGGAGTAGTAAAATGCAGATGGTGGCACAATCGACGCTTTTGCTCGGCGCGTTCAACATCGCGGTGTTCCTGTTTGCGGTGATCATCATCGTCTTTGTCCATGAGATGGGCCACTTCCTGCTTGGCCGCTGGTCAGGCGTGAATATCGAGGCCTTCTCGATCGGCTTCGGCAAGGAGATCTTCGGCTTCACCGACAAGCGCGGCACGCGCTGGAAATTCGCGTGGATTCCGCTGGGCGGCTATGTGAAGTTTGAAGGCGACGCCAATGCCGCCAGCATGCCTGACAATTCCGTCGCACCTTCGCCCACCTCTCTGCAAGGCGCCAAGGTGTGGAAGCGATTCCTGATCGTGCTCGCTGGGCCGGTTTCCAATTTCATTCTGGCGATTCTCATTTTCGCCGCTGCCTTCTCCTTCGTGGGCACGCCGGTGACCGAGCCGCGTGTGGATGAAGTGCTGGAAGGCTCGGCCGCCCAGGCCGCTGGCCTCAAGCCCGGAGATTTCGTGCGCAGCATCGACGGCCAGGAAACCAAGAGCTTCGGCGACATTCAGGATGCCATGCTGCTGCGTGGCACCGAGCCGGCGACTCTCGTGGTTGAACGTGGCGGCCAATCCCTGAATGTGACCCTCACGCCCAAGGAAGTCGAGATCGAGGATGCGCTGGGCAGCAAGGTCAAGATGACCCAGATCGGTATCAAGCATGATCCGAAGAATGACCCGCAAGGCTTTGTAAAGTCAGGCCCAATTGAGGCGGTGCAGAAGGGTGTCCATCAAACCTGGTTTGTCGCCTCAAGCTCGTTGCAGATGGTGGGCAAGATTCTCATAGGCAGCCGTAGCACCACCGAACTGCATGGCCCGGTGGCCGTGGCCAAGGTGGCGGGGCAGGCGGCCATGCTGGGCCCCTGGGTCTACATCACCTTTATCGCCTGGATCAGCATTTCCATTGGCCTCGTTAACCTATTTCCAATCCCAATGTTGGATGGTGGCCACTTGGTGTTTTACCTCATCGAAGGTGTCATTGGCCGGCCGGTCAGCCCGGTGGCGCAGGAGTGGAGCTTCAGAATCGGCCTTTCGGCCATCCTGATGCTGATGATCCTGGTCTCAACCAATGATGTCTTGGCGTTGTTTCACCACTGAAATTTGCCCGGATGTTTCATTTGCATTCGGGCGCGAAATGGTTAAAACGGCGCCTGTTCGGGGAGGCCTCCTCGGGGACGGTTTGGGTTAGAGATTGGCTTTTTGATGCGTAAGAAATTCGGCCTTGTTGGCCTCCTAATGATGTCTCTGGCTGTTGCGCTGCCCGTTGCGGGCAGCGTTATGGTTTCTCAGCAGGCCATCGCCGCCACCAATGGCATTGTCATTGAAGGCGCCCAGCGCGTTGAGCGTGAAACCATCCTGTCTTACCTGCAGTTTGGCCCCAATGAACCGGCCACGCCGGAAAAGATCGACGCTTCCATCAAGGCGCTGTTCCAGACCGGCCTGTTCTCCGATGTGAAGATCGAGCGCCGCGGCAGCAACATCGTGATTCACGTCGTCGAAAATCCGATGATCAACATCGTGAACTTCGAGGGCAACAGCGAGATCGACGACGACACCCTGCAAAAGGAAGTCGAAGTCCACCAGAGCATGGTCTACACCAAGGCGCGCGTGCAGAGCGACACGCGCCGCGTGCTCGCCCTTTACCAGTCCAAGGGCTTTTACAACGTGCGGGTGGACCCCAAGCTCATCCCGCTGTCGGACAACCGTGTGAACATCGCTTTCGAGATCAGCGAAAACGGCAAGACCGAAGTCACCGACATCAATTTCATCGGCAACAAGTCGATCAGCGCCAGCCGCCTGCGGGCCGCCATGGTCACCAAGGAAAAGACCTGGTGGAACCCCTTCCTGCGCAACGACACCTATGACGCCGACCGCCTTGAGTATGACAAGGAACTGATTCGCCGCTTCTACCTGAAGAATGGCTTTGCCGACGTGCAGGTGACTGCCGCCCAGGCCAGGCTGAAAGACAGCGGCAACGCCTTCGCCATCGACATCACCATTGATGAAGGCCCGCGCTATTCGATTGGCGACGTGGCCGTGAATGTCGGCACCGCGAATCTCAATGGCAATGGCCTGCGCAGCAAGGTGAAGACCGGCGTGGGCGACACCTATGACGCCTCGAAGGTGGACAAGTCGGTTGAGAGCCTCACGCTCGAGGCCTCGGACCAGGGCTTCACCTTTGCCAAGGTTGAGCCGAAGGTGGACCGCAACCCCGATGGCAAGACCGTCAACATCACCTACAACATCACCGAGGGCCAGCGCGCCTATGTCGAGCGCATCGACATCATCGGCAACAGCCGCACCCGTGATGAAGTGATCCGCCGCGAACTGCGCCTCTATGAAGGCGATGCCTTCAACCGCACGCTGATCGAACGCGCCCGCCGCCGCCTGACCGCCCTCGATTTCTTCGAGAAGGTGGACTTCAAGGAACAGCCGGGCTCGGCTCCGGACAAGATCGTGCTGGTGGTGGACGTGGCTGAAAAATCCACGGGTTCGCTGACTTTCTCGGCCGGCTATTCCTCCACCGAAACCATCGTCGGCTCGGTTGAGTATGCTGAGCGCAACCTGTTCGGCATGGGCTATCAGCAGAATCTTGGCACCAGCCTCAGCTTCGTGAAGCAGTCGCTGAACTATTCCTTCACCGACCCCTATTTCCTCGGCAGCAACATCTCGGCAGGCATTGACCTGTTTGCCAACAACACCGACAACCAGACCTCGTCGAGCTATACCTCCACGCAGTTTGGCGGCGCGCTGCGCACTGGCTTCAGGCTTGATGAATACCAGTCGGTCAACTTCCGCTATGGCCTCGCCCACCGCTATATCAGCGGCGTGAATACGGCAATTGCAGCTCCTGCGGTGATTGCCGAGCAGGGCAACAGCTGGAAGAACTATGTGGGTGCTGCCTACGTCTATGACGACCTCGACAACCCCAACCTGCCCACCTCGGGCCTGCGCGCGCAGCTGAGCACTGAATTCGCCGGCCTGCTGGGCGATGCCCAGTATGCCAAGGTGGAAGGCAAGGCCTACTACTTCATTCCGCTGCTGGAAGACCAGGTGGTGGTGAAGCTTGAAGGCACGGCCGGCCACATCCAGCCGCTGGGCAATGACGTGAACCTGCAGGACCGCTTCTTCAAGGGCGGCGACAGCTTCCGCGGCTTCGCCCCCGGCGGAATCGGCCCGAAGCAGATGGGCAACGATGGCAACTGGTATTCAATCGGTGCGCAGGACTATGCCATCGGCACTGTCGAGGCCAGCTTCCCGATTGGCCTGCCTGAAGCGCTGGGCATCTCTGGTGCGGCCTTCACCGACTTTGGCACTGTGTTTAACTCAGGCAACAATCCGGCATTTGGTGGCGGCACTTCTGCAAGCAATTGCGGATTCCAGCCGGGCGGCAGCGGCTGCTCCATCTTCGACCAGGCCGATTTCCGTGTGTCGGTTGGCGCTGGCCTCGTCTGGCAGTCGCCCTTCGGCCCGCTGCGCCTCGACTACTCGATCCCTTTGATGAAGTCGCCGACCGATACCGTCATGAACCTGCGCTTCTCTCTCGGCACGCGCTTCTAGACCGCGGCGCAATCTCAGCTTACAAGGGGCGGAGTTTTCCGCCCCTTTTCATTTTGAGGACTGCATGACCGAAGCCGCCGCACCCGCCCCGAAGAAATCCATCGACGTCCTGCGCATCATGCAGCTGCTGCCCCACCGCTATCCCTTCCTGCTGGTGGACAAGATCATCGAGATGGATGGCGAGCAATCCTGCATCGGCATCAAGAATGTGACAATCAACGAGCCGTTCTTCCCCGGCCATTTCCCCAGCCGCCCGGTGATGCCGGGCGTGCTCATCGTCGAGGCCATGGCCCAGACGGCGGGCGCCATGGTGCTGGAGCATCATTCCGAACATGCCGGCAAGCTGGTGTTCTTCACCTCGATTGATGGCTGCAAGTTCCGCAGGCCCGTGGGGCCGGGGGATACGCTGCACTTCCATGTGGAGCTGGCCGCCAAGCGCCCGCCCATCTACAAGTTCAAGGTGCAGGCCAAGGTGGATGGCAAGCTCGCCGCGGAGGCTGAAATCGGCGCCAGCCTCATCGACAACAAATAGCGCAGGCACTGCCGCCAGCAAAAAGGCCGGGCATCACCCCGGCCTTTTCATTCTCAAATTCGTGAGCGCTCAGCGCTTGGCCACCGGCACATACTCGCGCTTGGCGGGGCCCACATAAAGCTGGCGCGGGCGGCCGATCTTCTGGGCCGGGTCGTCGATCATTTCCTTCCACTGCGAAATCCAGCCCACGGTGCGGGCCAGCGCGAACAGCACGGTGAACATCGAGGTGGGGAAGCCCATGGCGCGCAGGATGATGCCGGAATAGAAATCCACATTCGGGTAAAGCTTGCGCTGGATGAAATATTCATCCGACAGCGCCACCTTTTCCAGCGCGCGGGCCACATCCAGCAGCGGGTCATCCTTCACGCCCAACGCCTCGAACACTTCATGGGCCGAAGCCTGCAGGATCTTGGCGCGCGGGTCATAGTTCTTGTAGACGCGGTGGCCAAAACCCATCAGGCGCACATTGGAATTCTTGTCCTTCACCTTTTCGATGAAGGCGGGAATCTTGTCCACCGAGCCGATCTCTTCCAGCATTTTCAGCGCCGCCTCATTGGCGCCGCCATGCGCCGGGCCCCACAGGCAGGCGATGCCCGCCGCGATGCAGGCAAAGGGGTTGGCGCCGGATGAGCCGGCAAGCCGCACCGTGGAGGTGGAGGCGTTCTGCTCATGGTCGGCATGCAGCGTGAAGATGCGGTCCATGGCGCGGGCCAGGGCCGGGTGCACCTTGTATTCCTCGCACGGCACGGCAAAGCACATGTGCAGGAAGTTGGCCGCGTAGGAGAGGTCATTGCGCGGATAAACGAAAGGCTGGCCCACGTGATACTTGTAGGCCATGGCGGCAATCGTCGGCATCTTGGCGATCATCCGGTGCGCGGCAATCTCGCGCTGGCGCGGGTCGTTGATGTCGAGCGAGTCGTGATAGAAGGCCGACATGGCGCCCACCACGGCCACCATCACCGACATCGGATGCGCGTCGCGGCGGAAGCCCTGGTAGAAGCGCGTCATCTGCTCATGCACCATCGTGTGGCGGGTGATGTTGCGCTTGAACACTTCAAACTGCGCGGCGGTTGGCAACTCGCCGTAGAGCAGCAGGTAGCAGCTCTCAAGGAAATCACCTTCCATTGCCAGCTGTTCAATGGGATAGCCGCGGTAGAGCAGCACGCCCTCATCGCCATCAATATAGGTGATGGTGGATTTGCACGAGGCTGTGGAGGTGAAGCCCGGGTCAAAGGTGAAGGCGCCGGATTGGGCATAGAGCTTGCCGATGTCGATCACATCCGGGCCAATCGTGCCCTTGAGAACCGGCAGTTCCAGATCCTTGCCATCAACATTCAGTCTTGCTGTTTCGGCCATGGCTTCCTCCATCTTTGGGGCCAGTCTATTGCGGCGCAATAGAAAGGTCAATATTACTGTCTCTTTAGGTGGCCATCTGGTCGCCAATGCGCCCCAGCGCCTCTTCCCGGCCGAGCACGGCCAGAACATCAAAGATGCCCGGCGAAGTTGACGTTCCTGTGAGGGCGGCGCGCAAGGGCTGGGCGAATTTGCCAAGCTTGATGCCCGTCGCCTCGGCATGGGCCTTCACAATGGCCTCCAGCGGATGGGCGGCCCATTCCGGGGCTGCCGCCAGCAGGGGGTGCAGCGCCTTCAGCGCCGCCTTGCCTTCATCATTGAGGAGCGCCTTGGCCTTGTCATCAATCGCAAGCGGCCGTTGGGCGAACAGATAGGCGGCGCTGGCCTTGAGCTCCACCAGCGTCTTGGCGCGTTCCTTGAGGCCGGGCATCGCCGCCAGCAGCTTGGCCTTCATCGTGTCGTCAATCTTGGCAAGAAGCTCCGGCCCGCCTTCAACATGCGGCAGGAAGGCCAGGAAATCGGCAAGCAGCTCCGCATCCGGCATGTGCCTGATGTAATGGCCGTTGAGGTTTTCCAGCTTCACGAAGTCAAACCGCGCGGGCGATTTGTTGATGCCCTCCAGCGAGAACCACTCCACCAGCTGCTGGGTGGAGAAAATCTCGTCATCCCCATGGCTCCAGCCGAGGCGCGCAAGGTAGTTCCGAAGCGCCGCCGGAAGGTATCCCATGGCGCGGTAGGCCTCCACGCCCAGCGCACCATGGCGCTTGGAAAGCTTGGCGCCATCCGGCCCGTGGATCAGCGGCACATGCGTCATGTTCGGCACCTGCCAGCCCATGGCGAGATAAATCTGTGTTTGCCGCGCCGCATTGGTGAGATGGTCCACGCCGCGGATGATGTGGGTCACCCCCATGTCATGGTCATCCACCACCACCGAGAGGTTATAGGTGGGGTTGCCGTCCGAGCGCAGGATGATGAGGTCGTCCAGATCCTTGTTGGGGATCACCACGCGGCCCTGCGCATTGTCATGGATCACCGTCTCGCCCTCTTGCGGAGACTTGAAGCGGATGACGGGCTTGACGCCTGCCGGGGCAGTTGAAGGATCACGGTCACGCCACGTGCCATCGTAGCGGATGGGGCGCTTCTCGGCCTCGGCCTTCTCGCGCATCGCCGCCAGTTCTTCCGGCGAGCAATAGCAATGATAGGCCTTGCCGGCCTTCAAGAGTTCATGCGCCACCTCGGCATGGCGTTGCATGCGGCTGTATTGCGAAATGGCCTCGCCATCCCATTCCAGCCCCAGCCACTTCAGGCCATCGAGAATGGCGTCCACGGCGGCGGGGTTGGAGCGTTCACGGTCGGTGTCTTCAATGCGCAGCAGCATCTTGCCCTTGTGGCCCCGGGCATAGGCCCAGTTGAACAGCGCCGTGCGCGCCCCGCCAATGTGCAGAAATCCGGTGGGCGAGGGGGCAAAGCGGGTGACAGGCGATTCTGCCGATGACATCGAAGCGGATTTCCTTTTAATTGGCCTTGTGGGGGAGAGGCTGGGATGGCCTTTGGCGCGCTCGGTAGCACAACTGGCGATGAGGTGAAAGGGCGGCACGGCGCGGCGCTGTGGGCCGCTCTGAAGCCGGCAGAATGGCCCGCCGCCGCCTGGGCCTGCATCAAGGCGCAGGAGCGCCACTTGCTGCTCTATGTGCCCATGTTCCTGATCGCCGGGAACTGGGCCTATTTCCAGCTGTCCTTCGAGCCGGGGGTGGAAGCGCTGCTGGTGCTTGCCGCCCTTGCCGCTGCGCTGCTGCTGGCCAAGCGTGGCAATGTGGCCTTGTTCCTCGTTGGCATTGTGCTGCTCGGCTTTTGCGCCACGCAATTCCGCGCGCTCATGGTGGCAACGCCAATGTTGCGCGGCCCCACCAATGGCGTGATCGCCGGGGGCTATGTGGCGGATTATGAAAACAAGGCCGGCGGCGCGCGTGAGCTGATCATTGCAGTGGAGGAGGCAACGGGCATCCCCGATGGCGAGCAGCCCAAACGCATCCGCATCTACGCGCCGGGCACGGGCAGCTTGCAGATCGGTGATTACATTACCTTCGAGGCCTATCTCTCGCCGCTGCCCCGCCCGGTGCAGCCCGGAGGCTTTGACTATGGCCGCATGCTCTATTTCCAATCGATCGGCGCTGGCGGCCGCATGATTGGCCCGCCCGCGGTGGAAGAGCGGCCCGTGCCCTGGCGCTATCAATACCGCCGCATCTTCCGCGGCTTGCGGCAGGCGATCTCAAGCCGCATCACGGCTGTCATTCCCGGCGCTGTTGGCCACCTCGCGGATTCCATGGTGTCTGGCGAGCGCGCGGGCATCCCGGCAGAGATGAACACCAGCCTGCAAATCTCAGGCCTGGCCCACATCATTTCCATTTCCGGCCTGCACATGTCGATGGTGGCGGGTGGTGTGTTCTGGGCGGTGCGCGCCCTGCTGGCATTCATCCCGTTCTTCGCCCTGAATTTCCCGATCAAGAAGATCGCCGCCGTGGCCGCCCTTGTTGTGGGGCTTTTCTACACGCTGCTGGCCGACTCCGGCTCTGCCACCGAGCGCTCCTACCTGATGATTGCCGTGATGTTCTTTGCCGTGCTGATCGACAGGCCGGCCATTTCGCTGCGCAATCTCGCCATCGCCGCCATCATCATCCTTCTGGTCACGCCCGAGGAAAGCGTGGGCGCCAGTTTCCAGATGTCCTTCCTCGCTGTCATGGGCCTGTCAGGCTTTGCCGAATGGCAGCGCCAGCGCCAAACCCACGCGCCGCCAAAGCAAATGCCGCTGGCGGCGCGGCTGCGCCACAAGGCCTGGCATTTCACGGTGGTCTCGGCCCTCACCACGCTGGTGGCGGGTGGCACCTCAACCATCGCCGCCGCCTATCACTTCGACAGGCTTTCCCCCTATAGCGTGATCGCCAATGGCGTCACCCTGCCGGTGAGCGAGGCGCTCGTCATGCCGCCCGCATTGGTCGCCGTTCTGCTCATGCCGCTGGGGCTTGAATACTATCCCCTCAAGGTGATGGAGCTGGGCCTGGCGCTGACCATGAAAGTCTCCGATTGGATTGCCACCTGGCCGGGCTCGAACCTGATGGTGGCCAAACCGCATGTGGCAGGCATTGTGCTGATGGCGCTGGGGGCAGGGCTGGTGGCAGCAGGGATTGGCCGCATGCGCCAGGCCGGCTTGGCCGTGGCGCTGCTGGGCCTGCTGGCAACGCAGCTCTCCTCCCGCCCCGCCATCCTGATTGAAGACAGGGCGGCCACCGTGGCCATCCTGACGCCGCAGGGCCGCTATACCTTCGCCCAAGGGGCGAAGAACAAGTTCGTCGGTTCAAAATGGCTGCAGGGCAATGGCGAAACCGTCTCGCTTGATGAAGCCTCCAGCGGCAGCGGCTGGGATTGCACGTCCGGCGATTGCTTCAGCGACTTGGCGCCGCTGAGTGTGGCTTACCTGCGCGAAAAATCAGGGCAGGGCCTTTATTGCCCGCCCACGGAAATCATCATCGCCGATTTCCCCTTGCACCACCAATGCCGCGAGGCGCGGCTGGTGATCGACCGGATCGATGTCTGGCGATCCGGCGCGCAGGCCATCTCCTTTGCCGGCAGCCGCTACATCTTGAAAACCGCCCGCGCCGAACAGGGCAACCGCCCTTGGGCCTATGACAGCCGCAAGGGCATCGGCACCAAACCCCGCGCAGCTGAACCGGCGCCTGCGCAATAGCCATTCCTTGGCCGCCGCCGCCACGCTATAGTCAACTGATGACAACAGCCTCCATTCTCGCGTTTATCGTCACGGCCCTCGCCTTTGCGATTGTGCCGGGGCCAACTGTCACCCTCATCATCGGCAACAGCCTGAAACACGGCAGCACGGCGGGCCTGCTCAATGTGGCGGGCACGGTGATCGGCGCGCTGGTCTGGGTCTTGATTGCAGCCCTTGGGCTGGAGGCCGCCATCCGCCTCATGGGCATCTGGTTTGATGTGCTGCGCTATATCGGTGCGGCCTATCTGATCTGGCTGGGCTGGAAACTGTGGCGCGCCAAGGGTGACCTTGCCGTGGCGGCGGAACGCAAGCGGCCGCATGGCAGCTTCCTGCTGCAGGGGCTGATGGTCATCCTTTCCAACCCGAAAATGCTGGTGCTGTATGGCGCGCTGATTCCCCCTTTCGTTCCACAGGGCGCGGATGTGTTCTGGACAACGCTGGAACTGGGCGTCACCAGCACGCTGGTGGCCTCCTGCACCGACAGCATGTATGCGCTGGCGGCGGGCAGGGCGGGCCAGTGGCTTTCGCACAAGCGCCTGCGCCTTCTGGAAATTGTATCCGGCACCTGCCTCATGGGTGGCGCTGTCTGGATGGTTGTGAAAGGCAGGGCGTGAGCGATGCGCATTGGATTCTACCCCGGCTCCTTTGATCCCGTGACCTATGGGCACCTTGACGTCATGGCCCGCGCCGCAAGGCTGGTCGACAAGCTCGTCCTGGGCGTTGGCACCCATGGCGGCAAGAATGCGCTGCTCAGCGCAGAAGAGCGCGTGGCCCTGCTGCGCGAGGTGGCCAAGCCGGTGGCCGAACATTCCGGCCTGAAGTTTGAGGCCGTCACCTTTTCAGGCCTCACCGTCGATGCCGCCAAGGCCGCCAAGGCCAATGTCATCATCCGCGGCCTGCGTGATGCCTCGGATTTTGATTATGAGGTGCAAATGGCCCAGATGAATGGCGCGCTGACGCCGGATGTCGAGACCATCTTCCTCGCCGCCTCGCCCGCCACGCGCATGATCTCTTCCTCGCTGGTCAAGCAGATCGCCAAAATGGGCGGCGATACTTCGCTCTTCCTTCCCAAGGAATCACAGGCCGCATTGAAGGCCAAGCTTTCATCCCTGGCCTGAGAAACATGCGCAGCGAACTTTGCCTTTTTGACATCACGACCAATGCCGTCACCCCAGTTCTGGAAACCAGCCAGCTCATCGAAGCCCCGAACTGGACGCAGGACGGCAAGGCGCTGATCATCAACGGCGATGGCCTGATCTACCGTGTGGACCTCGAAACCCGCGTGCCCGTGCAGATCGACACCGGCTTTGCCACGGCCTGCAATAATGATCACGGCATCTCGCCCGATGGCACGCAGCTGGTCATCAGCGATGGCCGGCGCATGGGTTCAAGCACCATCTATATCTTGCCCATCACAGGCGGTGTTCCCCGCCAGGTGACCGAGAAGTCGCCATCCTATTGGCACGGCTGGTCGCCCGATGGCCGACACCTCGCCTATGTGGCCAAGCGCGGCGGCAACTATCAGGTTTTCACGATAGCAGTGGAAGGCGGCCCCGAGCAGCAGATCACCGATGATTTCAGCCACTGCGATGGCCCGGATTACACGCCGGATGGAAAGTGGATCTGGTTCAATGGTGAGAAGGGCGGCTCGGTCCAGCTTTGGCGCATGCATCCCGATGGCACCAATCTGCAGCAGATGACATCGGATGAACGGGTGAACTGGTTTCCTCACCCATCGCCGGACGGGAAGCATGTGCTCTATCTGGCCTATGAAAACGGAACGAACGGGCACCCCCGCGACAAGGATGTGCAATTGCGGCTGATGCCCGCAGGCGGCGGCGCGCCCCGCGTTCTGCTCGATCTGTTCGGCGGGCAGGGCAGCATCAATGTGCCCTGCTGGGCGCCCGATGGGCGGCGTTTCGCCTTCATGCGCTACCACGCTTGATAAGGCCGCTTGACTTCAAGAATCTTGGACGGCATACAGCGCCACGCTTTGCGAACCCTTTGTCGCAAGGCGTGTCGAAATCGGGGGAGAGTGTCCCGAGTGGCAAAGGGGGGGGACTGTAAATCCCCTGCTTTACGGCTTCGTAGGTTCGAGTCCTACCTCTCCCACCATTTCCCGAATGTTGAACAGGCCCGCGCAAGCGGGCTTTTCAGTTTCGCGGCAGGCGCCCATATTCCCGCTTCCGCCGCCATGGCGAATATTGTAAGCCCTGCGCCAGCGCGGGTGTAGCTCAATGGTAGAGCAGCAGCCTTCCAAGCTGAATACGAGGGTTCGATTCCCTTCACCCGCTCCATTCCCCGCAACGGCCACAGAAGCTTTGCGCGCCTTGCAAACGGCCCTTGCCAACCCCATATCCATTGACTAAAGACGCGCCCGATTTGGCATCCACGCCAAACGGCGCGTGATTTGTTTTAACAGGATGGAATGAAGCCATGGCAAAAGAGAAATTCAACCGCGACAAGCCGCATTGCAACATTGGCACGATTGGCCACGTTGACCACGGCAAGACGTCCTTGACGGCAGCGATCACCAAGATCCTGGCTGAAACCGGTGGTGCGACGTTCATG
>JAGWTZ010000069.1 GCA_028868695.1 Alphaproteobacteria bacterium
GGGCACTAAGACCCGGGCTGCTATGGCAAGGCCTCTGGTGTCCCCCATCAGGCTTCCCCCAAGCGGGAAGTGAGATGGATCACCTCGGGTGGCAAAGCCCAGAACGGGCTTCACCACCCCAGACCCATAGGGGCGGACTGACAGTTCACCTGATGCTCAATTCCTGTCGGCGCGTGGGGCAACCCAACGCACCAGCTTTCCGCGACTCTAAACAAAGTCGCACCGCGTGAGTTACCCCACGCGTCTCCCTTCTTCCCCTCGGTTTCGAACGCCACGAAGCCACCTAGGGCGAAGCTGTGTCTATTCACTCCCTGCATTCTCCGTCACCCCAATCCCCACCTCCGTCACCCCTGCGAAAGCAGGGGCCCAGCTAGGCCGCAGGCTCTGCGCCTTCCGCACCCAGCTGAAGCTGGATTCCGGCTCGCAGACTTCGCCAGGTCCTTTGCGCCGAAGCTGGCACCTTTGGCTTTGCTGATTCTGGGCAGCCACCACATTGGCATTGCGGGCGCGCAGGGTCAGCGCGGCGAGAAACACAGCCAAAGGCGGAAGCATGCACAACGCGCTTTGCCGCGTTGCCTCGGGTGAAAGGGTCAACGGCATCCAGCCCGGAGCGGTCCCAGCCATTTTCAGGCTGCTCAAGGCCCATTCATGGCCCGGGATAGTTTGCCAAAGGGCGGGCGGCAGGGGAATGAGCTGGATGAAGACCAGCGCAAGCGCCGCGAGCGCGACCCACGTTCCCCAAACCGCCAGCCGGGTTGGAAAGCCGTGAAGGTAAAGGCGCGTGAGGGCGGCGGCCGCCAATGCAATCGCCACACCGGCGTGCACATAGATCATCGGCGGGGCAACGCCGGAAATGCCGCCACTGAGCAGCATGACGGCAAGGAACACAGCCACAACCAGTGGCCAGGGATCAAATCCCTTGTCAGCAGCGTATTGCCGGTCCGTCAACTCTGTTCCCCCTTCAGTTGGCGCCGAGCAAAGTCAACAGCGGCACCGCAGGCTGGTCTACCTTGTTCGATAAACATTGCAAGCCCAACTTCCGGGTGAAGTTCCGGTATTCGCCGCCGGGCCGCCCGGCTTGTGCCGGCTTTGCGGCCCTGCGGCAACGTGTTCAACGCATTTCGAACAGTTCGTGGTGGAAGTCCTGCGCCTTGAGGCCCTGGCGCACCAGGTCGAGCTTCAGGGCAGCGGCAAAAGCGGTCGGGCCACAAAACCAGACGCTGGCATCCTTCCAGTTTGGCACTGCCTCGCGGATGCGCGCACCTGTCAGGCGGCCGTGGCGCGGGGTGATGTTGAGGTGCAGCTTCACGCCAGCTCGCGCCGCGTCCTCTTTCATCAAGTCATATGCTGCCGTCTCGTCCACCACATCGGAGTGGAACAGGTCGATGGCTTCAATGTGGGCCGGGCCGCCGGTGCGGGCCAGTTCCTTCATGCGCGCCACAAAGGGCGTGATGCCGATGCCGCCTGATACCCAGATCTGGCGCGGTTTCGAATCCTCAAAGTTGAAGCGGCCATAGGGGCCTTCAACCCGCAGCCTGGCGCCCACGGGCAGTTTCTGGTCCAGGCCGCGCGTGGCGTCGCCCAGTTCCTTGACGATGAAGGAGATCTTGCCCGTCGCCGGGTTCCAATCCGAGGCGATGGTGAAGGGGTGGGCGCTCCAGCGCTGGCTGGAGCCGACAAAGGCAAACTGGCCGGGCTTGTGTCCTTTCCAGCCTTTGCCCATCTGCATGTCCACCAGCAGGGAATGCACCTCGGGCATGTGCGTCTTGGCGATCACCGTGGCCTCCACCTTGCGGCCAAGACCGGTCATGCGGAACAAGGCCGTGAGGGCGGAGAGCGAGCCCACCAGATAGATCGCGCCCATCAGCCAGCCGATGGGCTGCGACCAGTAATCCGCCTTCATCAGCACGGCTGAATGGAAGGCAAGGGCGAGAAACACCAGCGGCACAAGACGGTGGGTGAGGGAAAAGATGTGATAGGGGAATTTCTTGATCAGCGCGATGGCGACAAGCGCCAGCATGATCCACAGCGCGGGCTGGGCCACGCCATGCGCCGGGCCATGCAGACTTTGCAACAGGCTCTGGCTGGCCTGCGCCGCGCCAGCCGCTGGCGGGCCGTGGCGGCCATCAGGATTTGCCGCCAGAAGCCAATGCGCCACGCCCACCGCCATGCCGCCGATGCCCAGCCATTTGTGCAGGCGGTACATCTTGTCGAGGCCGCCGAACGCGCTTTCCAGCCATGCCGGGCGCACCGCCAGCAGCGTGGCGAAAGCCATCATGCCAATGGCCAGCAGGCCGGAAAGCTGGGTGAATGAAATGGCGAACTTGGCGGCATCATAGGGGAACAGGTTGAGTGTGTCGGCCATTCCCCACAGGCCGAAAATGATCAAGACAAAGCCGGCGAGTGTGAGGGCTGATTTGCGCATGGGACAGGCTCCAGAATTCTTGCTGTTTATCGGGCAGGGTGTGAGTTGCGGCAAGGGCGAAATGAACGCGCCCGGCTTCAAGCGGCGCTGTGCAACGGGCAGGTGATGGCTGCGGCCTGCGGCATCAGGATTTCGCCGGAGGCTGAGGCGAGGGCCGCCACCTGGCGCAGCTGCAGGCTGGTGCCGATCCGGGCGGGCGCGGCTTGCCGCAATTCAAGGATCACGAAATTGCCGTTGCGCGGTGTTGGCGCATGGGCGGCTTCCGCATTGCTGTAGGCGTTGGTGATGACATAGCCGGGCACGGCGAAGGCCGTGCAGGCAATGCTGGCAGCGTTGACCGGCTGATCATATTTCAGAACGACAGTGACGGGGCCGGGGTTGGCGTTATCGCAATAGGCCGCTGCTTCGCTCACCCTGGCCGTCTGTCCCGCGGCGAGGCTGGTTTGGCCAAGGCCGCTGGCCGCGAAGATGCCGAACAGGGAGGAGAGGAAGGAAAGGCGGGTCATGATTTGGTCTCCGTTGTCATGCCACCAGAAACCACGCCCGGCCTGTCATCTCCAGTTTCCAAATGTCGGAAGTTGTAACGAATTGTAGCTGCCCGCTCAATGGGCGAGGGGCAGGATGAGCTCGGCGCGCAAGCCGCCTTCGCGGCGGTTTGCAATCGTGATGCCGCCGCCGTGTGACTTGGCGATGCCGCGGGCAATGGCAAGGCCAAGGCCAATGCCGCCTGTCTCCTTGCTGCGCGAGGTTTCAATGCGCACGAAGGGCTCGAACACGCGCTCCTGCTCCGCCTCGGCGATGCCGGGGCCTTCATCGACAATGCTGATCACTGCGTCTTCGCCGTGCTGTTCCAGCCCCAGTGCGGCGCTGCCGCCATAGCGCAAGGCGTTGTCGATCAGGTTGCGCAAGGCACGCTTCAGCGCGACTTCGCGCACCAACGCCTGGGCGCCGGTCATCTGCCCCATGCCAACCTTCAGGCCCTTGGCGGCGTATTCGTCGCGCAGTGACTCAAGCAGATGCGAAAGGTCCAGCAGCCTGGTTGGTTCCTGCGCTGCCTCGGCGCGGGTGAGGGCCAGCGTGGCTTCGGTTATCACCGTCATTTCCTCGATGGTGTCGATGAGGCTTTGGCGGTTGGCCTTGTCGCGCACAAATTCGGCCTTGAGGCGCAGCGTGGTCAGCGGCGTGCGCAAATCATGGCTGATTGCCGCCAGCATTTTCACGCGGTCATCCATGAAGGTCTTCAGGCGGCTTTGCATGGTGTTGAAGGCGCGCGCGGCATTGGCGACTTCAAGCGGGCCTGCTTCAGCGAGCGGCGGCACCGCCTCGCCGCGGCCCAATTGGTCTGCGGCCGTGGACAGGGCGGCCAGCGTCTGGGTTTGGGTGCGCACGGCCACAATGGCCACTGCCGCTACCGCCGCTGAGGCGACGAGGAACATCAGGGCGATCGGCAGATTGTCTATCTCGGGAAACTCGACAATGGAGGTGAAGGCCAGCCAGTGGCCATCTTGCATGGGCACATAGCTGGTGACCTGCAACGGGCGGCCATGCACTTCCTTGCCGGGTGCCGCCGGGCAAAGCGGGTGATCGGCCGGCCCCTCGAGCCGCGTGATCCGCACCTGGGGAGGCGACGCACCGGCGTCGCCCAGCCGGGCCTGCAGCGATCTGGCGAAATCCGCCGCGCCATGATCCTCCGGCCCGAGGTCCGGCAGGGCCTCAACAAGGCTGCCACAGGCGGAAGCACCGGAGAAGGCGGCAAGCAGGCGCGGCAAATCGCCGGGTGGTGAATCGCGCGCAAGCTGCACGGCGGTGATGGTTTGCATCAGGGCCTGATGCTCAATCACATCGCGCACCTGGGCGCTCTTGCGCTCCTGCAGCATGACGATGAGCAGCACTTGCACGAGGCCAAGCGCCGCCAGGATTGAAACCAGCAGCCGCCCGGCCATGCCGCGTGGCAGGAGGCGCTCAAACAGGTTCATGGCGCTGCTTCCACCGGCGCAGTGAAGCAATAGCCCTGGCCCCAAACCGTCTTGATCAGGCTGGGGTTCTTGGGGTCTGGCTCGATGCGCTTGCGCAGCTTGGTGACGAGGTTGTCGATGCTGCGGTCAAACATGCCGGCACTTCGCCCGGCCGAGAGGTCGAGCAGCCGGTCGCGGTCCAGCACTTCGCCGGCATGGCGCAAGAACACGTGCAGCAGGTTGAATTCCGCCGTGCCAATGTCCACCGCCTTGCCATCCGCGGCCAGAAGCTGGCGCTGGGCGGCATCCAGCACAAAGCCGGCAAAGGCCAGGCGCCTGGATTGCAACTCCTCAGGCAGGCGGCGGCCCGCGCCGGAGCGCCGCAACACCGCTTTGATGCGGGCCAGCAGTTCGCGCGGGTTGAAGGGCTTGGTGAGATAGTCATCGGCGCCAAATTCAAGCCCGACAATGCGGTCCGCCTCTTCGGCCATGGCGGTGAGCAGGATGACCGGCAGGTCCGACGTTTCGCGCAGGGAGCGGCACAGCGCCAGCCCATCCTCGCCCGGCATCATGATATCAAGCACCACAAGATGGATGCCGCCCTTGCGCAAGGCCTGGCGCATTTCACTGCCACCATTGGCAACCGTAACGTCATAGCCATTGCCGGAGAGATATTTGGCGAGAAGGTCGCGGATCTCCTTGTGGTCATCGACGACGAGTATGTGGGGGCGGGCTGTCATGGTGTTGGGGCGTGGCTCTTGGCAAAACTGCTAAACCTCCGGAGGGTTTTGGGGAAGCGGCAATTTGTAACCGATTGTCGGGACTGCGGGCGGCGCAAAGGGGCCAGTTGTAACCAAATGGTTATTTGGCTATAGATGGCCGATGTTGAAATATGATTACATCATCGTGGGTGGCGGCCCGGGGGGCTGCGTTCTGGCCAACCGGCTGACAGAGGATGAGGGCTGCCAGGTGCTGCTGCTGGAAGCGGGTGGGCGCGATCTTCACCCGCTGTTCCACATGCCGGCAGGCTTTGCCAAGATGACCAAGGGGGTCGCTTCCTGGGGCTGGCACACGGTGCCGCAAGCCCACATGAAAGGCCGGGTGCTGCGCTACACGCAGGCCAAGGTGATCGGCGGCGGCTCTTCCATCAACGCCCAGCTTTATACGCGCGGCAATGCCGAGGACTACAATGCCTGGGGCCGCGAGCAGAATTGCGGCGGCTGGGATTATCTCTCGGTGCTGCCCTATTTCAAGCGCGCCGAGGACAACCAGCATCTGGCCGATGACTATCATTCCTATGGCGGGCCGCTTGGCGTTTCGCGTCCGGCTGCCACGCTGCCCATCTGCGATGCCTATTTGCGCGCCGGGCAGGAGGCGGGCATTCCCTACAATCCCGATTTCAATGGCCGGGTTCAGGCGGGAGTGGGCTATTACCAGCTGACGCAGAAGAACCGCCGCCGCTCTTCCGCCTCCACCGGCTATCTCTGGCCCATCCGCCAGCGCAAGAACCTGACGATCCTTTACGGTGCCCGCGCCACCACGCTGGTGCTGCAAGGCAGCCGGGTGACGGGTATCAAAGCCGTGGTGAAGGGGCGCGAAGAGCTATTCACGGCAGACAGAGAAGTGATCGTGTCTTCTGGCGCCATCGGCTCGCCCAAGCTGTTGCTGCAATCGGGCATCGGCCCGGAGGCTCAGCTGAAGGCGGTGGGCGTGCCGCTGCGCCACAGGCTTTCCGGCGTGGGGCAGAATTTGCAGGACCATCTCGATCTCTTCGTCATCTGCGAATGCACGGGCGATCACAGCTATGACAATGTCGCCAAGCTGCACCGCACCTTGTGGGCCGGCTTGCAATATGTGCTGTTCAAAACCGGGCCGGTGGCCTCCAGCCTGTTTGAAACCGGCGGCTTCTGGTTTGCCGACAAGACCGCGCGCTCGCCGGACATTCAATTCCATTTCGGGCTGGGCAGCGGCATTGAAGCAGGCGTGGCGCGGCTGAAGAATGCAGGCGTGACCCTGAACTCCGCCTTCCTGCGGCCGCGTTCACGCGGGCAGGTGACACTGCAATCGGCTGACCCAGCCGCCGCGCCGCTGATTGACCCCAACTATCTGGCCGACCCCTATGACAAGGCCATGTCCCTGCAAGGCCTGCGGCTGGCGCGCGAGATCATGCGGCAGAAGGCCCTCGCACCCTACATCTTGGCCGAGCGCCTGCCGGGCGCAGACAAAGCCAGCGATGAACAGCTGTTTGACTATGCCTGCGCCAATGCCAAGACCGATCATCACCCGGTGGGCACCTGCAAGATGGGCACGGAAGAGGCTGCGGTGGTGTCACCCGACCTCAAGGTGCATGGGCTGGAGGGTTTGCGCGTGGCGGATTCTTCCATCATGCCGCTCATCCCCTCCTGCAACACCAATGGCCCCACCATCATGATCGGCGAAAAGGCGGCGGACCTGATCCGTGGCCTGCCAGCGCTGCCTGCGGCGCGCCTTGCGCTGGCCGATCAGCGGATGCCGGCCTGAGGCAGTCTGATGCGGCGCCCCGGCATTTGACAAGCTGCCCTTGCCGATGGAAGAGCAATCCCAAGCGATGAGGTGATGCATGATCGGCAAGGTGGCAGTGATTGGCGCGGGCGTGATGGGGGCAGGCATTGCCGCGCATGTGGCCAATGCAGGCGTGCCGGTTGTGCTGCTTGACATTGTGCCGAAGGATGCCGCCAACCGCAGCGCGCTGGCCGAGGGCGCGGTGGAGCGCATGGTGAAGATGGACTCTTCACCCTTCATGAGCAAGGCCGCCGCAAAGCTGGTGACGGCGGGAAACCTTGAAGACCATCTTGATCTCCTCAGGGATTGTGACTGGATCATCGAGGCTGTGCTGGAACGGCTGGACGTGAAGCAGGCGCTTTATGCGCGGCTTGAAGGCGTGCGCAAGCCGGGCTGCATCGTATCATCGAACACTTCAACCATTCCTCTCGCCGAATTGACCAAGGCCGCATCGCCAGAATTTGCGCGGCATTTCCTGATTGCCCATTTCTTCAACCCGCCGCGGCAGATGCGGCTGCTTGAAGTGGTGGCTGGCCCCGCCACGTCGCTGGCGGCGCTGGAGGAAGTGACACGATTTGCCGATGTGCGCCTGGGCAAGAGCGTTGTGCCGTGCAAGGACAGGCCCGGCTTCATCGGCAACCGGCTTGGCATTTACTGGTTGCAGGTGGCGATGGCTGAAGCCGTTCGCCTTGGCCTCACCGTGGAAGAGGCCGACCTGGTGATGGGCAAACCCTTCGGCTTTCCGAAGACCGGCGTGTTCGGGCTGGTGGACCTGATCGGGCTGGACCTCATGCCGCACATCAATGCCAGCATGATGGGCCTGCTCGCCAAGGATGATCCCTATCAGGCCCATGGCGCCAGCCTGCCCTTGGTGCAAAGAATGATCGCGGGCGGCTTCACTGGCCGCAAGGGCAAGGGCGGTTTCTACCGGCTGAACCGCGACAAGGGCAAGCGCATGGAGGCGGTTGACCTTGCCACCGGCGATTACCGCGATGTTCAGAAGCCGCAAAGCGCGGCGTTGGCCACGGCCGGCAAGAGCCTTGCCCAGTTGCTCTCACATGACAGCGCGCATGGGCGCTTTGCATGGGCGGTGATGGGCCGGGTGCTGGCCTATGCCGCCGCCCTCGTTGGCGAGGTTTCGGATTCCGCGGCTGACATTGATGAAGCAATGCGCCAGGGCTTTGGCTGGAAGTTTGGCCCGTTTGAATTGATTGACCAGATTGGCAGCGGCTGGCTGGCGGCGCGGCTGGCGCAGGAGGGGATGAGCGTTCCGCCCTTCCTCGCCAAGGCGGCTGGGCGGCCCATCTACCGCATTGAAAAATTCACGCGGCAGGCGCTGGCGCTGGATGGGGCTTACCACACACTCGCCCGGCCGGAAGGTGTGCTCCTCCTTGAGGATATCAAGCTGCGCAGCACACCGCTGATCAAGAACGCTTCTGCGGCGGTGTGGGATGTGGGCGATGGCGTGGCTTGCCTGGAGTTCACGACCAAGATGAACGCGCTGGATGCAGGCACGATGGAACTGATCCCGCAAGCCATTGCTCTGGTGCAGAAGAGTTTCAAGGCGCTGGTGATCTACAATGAAGGCCCGCATTTCTCGGCGGGGGCCAATCTCAGTTTCTTTGCGGCTTGCGCCAAGGCCGGGGTTTTGAAGCCGGTGGAAGATGTGATCGCCGCGGGGCAGCAGGCTTTCCTCGCCTTGAAACATGCGCCGTTTCCAGTGGTGGCGGCGCCAGCCGGGCTGGCGCTGGGCGGCGGCTGCGAGGTGTTGCTGGCGGCGGACGGCGTGCAGGCTTTTGCCGAAACCAATGCCGGCCTTGTGGAAGTGGGCGTGGGCCTCATTCCGGGCTGGGGCGGCTGCAAGGAAATGCTGGCGCGCTGGACGGCGCTGGCTGGCGCGGACGCTGGCATGATCAAGGCCTTTGAGATGATCGCTGCGGCGCGGGTTTCCAAGTCCGCCGCCGAGGCGCAGGAGATGCAGGTGCTGCGGCACACGGATGGTGTGACCATGAACCGTGACCGGCTTCTGGCGGATGCCAAGGCGAAGGCCTTGGCGTTGGTGCCGGGCTATCAGCCGCCGCCGCGGCTGCGCTTTGCAGTGCCGGGGCCAGAAGGCTTTGCGGTGCTTGAGCAGCGCCTGAATGAATGGAAGGCCGCAGGCAAGGCGACAGACCATGACATGGTGGTGCTGCGGGCGCTGGCCCGGGTGCTCTCGGGTGGCGACAACCCCGCAACGCTTAGCGAGCAGGAGATGCTGGACCTTGAGCGTGCCTGCTTCATGGGCCTGATGCGCGAGCCCGGCACGCTGGCGCGCATCACCCACATGCTGGACACCGGCAAGCCCTTGCGGAATTAGCGCGACGCTCAGTTCCCCAAGATCGCCGGCAGGCGAAGCCCATGCTCCTTGGCGCAATCGATGGCGATGTCATAGCCGGCATCGGCATGGCGCCAGACGCCGGAGGCCGGGTCGTTCCACAACACGCGGGCGAGGCGCTTGGCGGCGGCTTCCGTTCCATCGGCGCAGATCACCACGCCGGCATGTTGCGAGAAGCCCATGCCCACGCCGCCGCCATGATGCAGCGACACCCAGGTGGCGCCCGAGGCCGTGTTCACCAGCGCGTTGAGCAGCGGCCAATCCGAGACAGCGTCTGAGCCATCCTTCATGGCTTCCGTCTCACGGTTGGGCGAGGCGACGGAGCCGGAATCGAGATGGTCGCGGCCGATCACCACCGGTGCCTTCAATTCGCCCTTCGCCACCATTTCATTGAAGGCGAGCCCGGCCTTGTGCCTGTCCCCCAGCCCGATCCAGCAGATGCGGGCGGGCAGGCCCTGGAATTTGATGCGGGCGCGGGCCATGTCCAGCCAGCGGTGCAGGTGCTTGTTCTCGGGGAACAGCTCTTTCATCTTCTGGTCGGTCTTGTAGATGTCTTCCGGGTCGCCCGACAGCGCCACCCAGCGGAAGGGGCCAATGCCCTTGCAGAACAGCGGGCGGATATAGGCCGGCACAAAGCCGGGGAAGGCGAAGGCATTGGCCAGGCCTTCATCCTTGGCCACCTGGCGGATGTTGTTGCCATAATCAAGCGTGGGCACGCCGGCATTCCAGAAATCCACCATGGCGGCCACATGCTGCTTCATCGAGGCGCGCGCGGCTTTCTCAACGGACTTGGGGTCGCTCTCCTGTTTGGCGCGCCATTCCTGCACGCTCCAGCCCAGCGGGAGATAGCCGTGCAGCGGGTCATGCGCCGAGGTTTGATCGGTGACGATATCGGGGCGGTGGCCGCCCGCCTTCATGCGGCGCACCAGTTCGGGGAACACCTCAGCGGCATTGCCGAGCAGGCCCACCGATTTCGCTTCACCAGCTGCTGTCCACTTTTCGATGAGCGCCAGCGCTTCATCCAGCGATTTCGCCTTTTCGTCGACGTAGCCGGTGCGCAGGCGGAAATCGATGCGCGTCTCATCGCATTCCACGGCAAGGCAGCAGGCACCGGCGAACACCGCGGCCAGCGGCTGCGCGCCACCCATGCCGCCAAGGCCGCCGGTCAGGATCCACTTGCCCTTGAGGCTGCCGTTGTAATGCTGGCGGCCGGCTTCGGCGAAGGTTTCGTAGGTGCCTTGCACGATGCCTTGCGTGCCGATGTAGATCCAGGAACCTGCGGTCATCTGGCCATACATCATCAAACCCTTTTTATCGAGCTCGTTGAAATGCTCCCAGGTTGCCCAATGCGGGACAAGGTTGGAATTGGCGATGAGCACGCGTGGCGCATCGGCATGGGTTTTCACGACGGCCACGGGGCGGCCGGATTGCACCACCAGGGTTTCATCCGCCTCCAGCGATTTGAGGGAAGCGATGATGCGGTCGAAATCGGCCCAGCTGCGCGCTGCGCGGCCAATGCCGCCATAGACCACCAACTCATGCGGGTTCTCGGCCACATCGGGGTGCAGGTTGTTCATCAACATGCGCAAGGGGGCTTCGGTCTGCCAGCTCTTGGCGTTCAGCTCTGGGCCGGTGGGCGGGAAGATGTCGCGGGCGTTTTTGCGGTCAAGCATGGGCAAGCTCCAGTTATTTGAAAAGGTGGGCGGCGATGATGTTGCGTTGGATTTCGGAAGAGCCTTCGTAAATGCGCATGATGCGCACATCGCGGGCATAGCGTTCAAGCGGCAGGTCTCGGGTGTAGCCATAGCCGCCGTGGATCTGCAGGGCGGCATCGGTGACGCGGCCGGCCATTTCCGAGGCTTCCAGCTTGGCCATGGCGGCGGCGAGGGAGAAGCGCTGGCCTGTTTCATGCGCTGCCTGCCGCTGGCGCACGGCTTCTGCCGCCAGGGCGCGGGCGCGGGCGAGCTCAAGCGCCATGCCGGCGAATTGCCAGCGGATGCCCTGCTTGGCGGCGAGCGCTTCGCCGCCGATCACACGTTCCCTGGCATAGGCCGTGGCGGCATCCAGTGCGGCCTGTGCGATGCCTGTGCACATGGCGGCCACCTCGATGCGGCCATTGTCGAGCACGCGCATCGCGGTCTTGAAGCCCTGGCCTTCGGCACCCAGCAGCGCCTCTGGCGGCAGCAGGCAATCGAAGCCGAGGGTGAAGACATGCCCGCCCTTGAGGCCCATTGTGCGCTCCGGCCTGCCTGCCGTGAAGCCCGGCGTGCCGCGCGGCACGATGAAGGCCGAGATGCCCTTGTGGCCTGCGGCGGCATTGGTGAGCGCATAGACGATGATGAAATCTGCCTCGCCGCCGTTGGAAATGAAACACTTGCTGCCGGTGAGGCGCCAGCCTGAGCCTTCACGCGTGGCGCGGGTTTTCATGTCGGCGGGGTCTGAGCCTGCGGTGGGTTCAGTCAATGCGAAGGCGCCCAAGGCTTCGCCGCTGGCGGCCTTGGGCAGCCAGTGCTGGCGCTGCGCGTCTGTACCACCGAACAGAATTGAGTCAGTTGCCAAATAATGCGCGGTGAGGGCCGAAACGGTGGAGCCGCAGGCCCCGGCCACGCATTCCACCACTGCAAAGAGGCCAGCAGCAGAAAGGCCAAGGCCGCCACAGCTTTCGGGTAGGTTGGCGCCCATCACGCCCATGGCGGCAAGGCCTTGCAGCTGTTCGCGCACAAAGCCGGCACCTTCATCCGTGGCGGCGGCCTTGGGCGCGATTTCCGCGGCGCAGAATTTGGCCAGCGCTTCCACAAGCGCGCGTTCATCATCGCTGAGGGTGGTCCAGTTTTCAGCCATGGTTTCCACCTCCGATGACACCCGCCTTGCGCAAATCGCCGATCTGCCGGGCGGTCAGACCAAAGCTTTCGAGCACGGCGCTGGTATCCGCGCCGAGGCTGGGGGCGGCCGTTTTGGCCAGTGGCTTGCCGCCATCAAAGCGCACCGGCTGGCCCACCACTTGCACCGCACCCAGCTTGGCGTGGGGCAGGCTGGCAATAAGGCCGCGCTCCACCACTTGCGGGCTTGTGGCGGCGCGTTTGAAAGAGGCGATGGGGGCGGCGGTGAGGCCGGCCGCAGTCAGTGCCTGCACGGCGTCAGCGGCACTTCGGCTGCTGCTCCATGCTTCAATAAGCGCGCGCAATTCCGGTTCATGGCTGGTGCGGGCGCTGTCGGAATTGAAGCGCGCATCCTGCTCCAGCCCGGGCTGGCCGATGAGGCCGGCCAGAATGGCAAAGTGCTTTTCATTGAGCACGGCGAGCGCAAAGGCGCCATCCTTGGCGTTGAAGCAGCCGAATGGCGTGGAGAGCGGATGGCGGTTGCCCACGCGCTGCGGCTCTCGCTTGCCATAAAGCCATTGCGCATGGGCGGTGGGCAGCAGCGCGAAAAGCGCATCATGCATGGCGATATCCAGCGTTGCGCCTTCGCCCGTGCGCTCACGCTTCAAAAGCGCCGCCAGGATGGACCAGCTGGCGAACAGGCCGCCCGCGAGATCGGCAAAGCTTTCGCCCACTTTCAGAGGGCTACCGCCTTCCTCGCCATTGACGGCCATCATGCCGCTCAAGGCCTGCACCACGAGATCATAGGCCGGGCGGTCCTGCCAGGGGCCAGTCTGGCCGAAGCCGGAGATGGAGGCATAGACCAGCGCGGGCTTCTGGGCGCGCAGCGTTGCGGCATCAAGCTTCAGCTTGGCGGCAACGCCGGGGCGGAAATTCTCCACCACGCAATCGCATGCCAGCGCGAGTTGTTGCGCCAGCGCGACGCCCGCTTCCTGCTTCAGGTCTATGACGATGGAACGCTTGCCGCGGTTGTTGAGCTGGAAGAGGGCGCTTTCACCCTCCGCAAAAGGGCCGATGTGGCGGTATTCATCGCCGCCCGGCGGCTCCAGCTTGATCACCTCGGCGCCCAGGTCAGCCAGCAGCGCGGTGCAATAGGGGCCTGCGAGAACGCGCGTGAGATCAAGAACGCGAAAGCCGGTGAG
>JAGWTZ010000070.1 GCA_028868695.1 Alphaproteobacteria bacterium
GATCTTGGGCGGGGCATCCACAACCAGGCTGATCGGGAAGCTGGCCACTTCCCTCGCGCCATCGATAACCCGGATGGTGGCGGGCTTGTCGAGCCTGGCTTCAAACGTGAAGCCACTTTCCGCCTTGCCGGTCTTGGTTTCCGCAAGGGCAACGGCGGTGTTGCCGCCGGGGCTCACCACTTCCACTTTCGGTTCGGCCGCGTTGGCGAGGCGAAGCGAGAAGCCAGAATTCTCGGGCAGTGAAATGGGCTCTCCCGCTTTCAGCTTTTCGGCGAAGGCGGGTGATGTGAGCAGCAGCGGCGGCTTGCCGGTATAGGCCGGGGGCTTGGCCCAGGCATCGAGTGTCACCGGCTTTGCCGGAACAGGTGTTGTCAACTGTGCGGCATTGATGACGCCTGATGAAAGCGTGCCGCCGCCCAGCAAGAAGGCGCTGAGTGCGGCAATTGCTATGGGCACGCGCAAGGCCAGCGGGTCAAAATTGCGCCAGCGTGAAGCAGGCCAGGCCAATTGCAGATGCAGCAGCGCTGACAGCTTGCGCTCAAGATGCGCTTCCCACAATTCCGCCGCACCTGAACCTTCGACAAGCTGGTCACCGAGGCTTGAGGCCTCACGGTTTTCCAATCCGTTCACGGCGTCCAGCTTGCGCAAGACGTTCGCGGCGGCGGGCTGGCGCAACTTGGCCAAGGGCCTCAGGCTCCAGGCAAAGGTCAAGGCCAGCGCGACAAGAATGATGAAAGGCAGCGGGCGGGGCAGGCTTTCCAGCAGGCCGGACCACAGCAGGGCGCAAGCCAGAACCGCCAGCCAGAGCGGGCCTTGCAGGGCGGCCCACAACTGCTCCGCCAGCATGGACAGGCGTTGCAGGCGCAGGGCATGGCGCAGGCGGTCAAGCGGCGGCGTGGTCATGCCCTTTCCTATAGCATGATTCAGGCCGGATGTTGATCACTCTTGCCAGGGTGCGGGCGTGTCGAGGCCGATCAACTGCTCATAGGTCTGGCGCTCGCGCACCAGCGCCCATTGGCCGTCCTTCACCAGAACCTCGGGGATCAGGGGCCTGCTGTTATAGGTGCCGGCCTGCACGGCGCCATAGGCTCCTGCCGTCATCACGGCCAGAAGGTCACCGGGCTGAACCTTGGGCAGGCGGCGGCCCTTGGCGAGATAGTCTCCCGTCTCGCAGACCGGGCCGACGACATCGGCCTCGAAGCTTTGGGCGTTGCGGGCTTCGTCCACCGCGAAAATCTCATGATAGGCATCATAGAGCGTGGGGCGGATCAGGTCATTCATCGCGCCATCCTGAATGACGAAGTGCTTGCCCTCATTCTCCTTCACGTAAATCACGCGCGTCACCATGATGCCGGCATTGCCGACGATCATGCGGCCCGGCTCAAGCATGAACTTGAGACCGAGGTGGCCCAGCGTGCGCTTCACCATGGCGGCATATTCATCAGGGTGGGGCGGCACGTCATTGGTGCCGCGGTACGGCACGCCAAGGCCGCCGCCGAGATCGAGATGGCGGATGTTGTGGCCCTCGGCCTTCAACTGCGCCACCAGTTCGGCCATCAGCTGGAAAGCTTTTTCAAAGGGCGCAAGCTCGGTAATCTGGCTACCGATATGCATGTCCACGCCCACCACATCAATGTTGGGCAAGGCGGCGGCGCGGGCATAAACCTCCGAAGCGCGCAGATAGGTGATGCCGAACTTATTGTCGGATTTGCCGGTGGTGATCTTGTGGTGGGTCTTGGCGTCGACATCCGGGTTCACGCGGATGGACACGTTTGCCCGCTGGCCCACACGGCTGGCCACCTGGCTGAGAAGCTCCAGTTCCGGCTCGGACTCCACGTTGAAGCAGGCAATGCCTTCACGCAGCGCAAAGGCCATTTCGCGCGCGGTCTTGCCCACGCCGGAAAACACGATCTTGCGGGCTGGCACGCCAGCGGCCAAGGCGCGGCGCAACTCGCCCTCGGAGACGACATCCATGCCGGCGCCGAGCTTGGCCATGGTTTTGAGCACTGCCTGATTGCTGTTGGCCTTGACGGCATAGCAGACCAGATGGTCCGTGCCCTTGAAGGCATCGTCCATCACCTTGAAATGCCGCTCCAGCGTGGCAGTGGAATAGCAATAGAAGGGCGTGCCCACTTCGTCGGCCAGCGTGTGCAAATTCACGTCTTCGGCGTGGAGCACGCCGTTCTTGTAGGAAAAATGGTGCATCAGTTCACAACAGTGTTGGCCTTGGAGGGAGGAACAGGATCACCGCGCACACCGCAGGCGGTGAGGGCGGCGAGGCAGAGGAGGAGAAGGAAAAGTCTTTTCATTGTGTCGATTCCTCAAATCGTCATGCCAGCAAAGGCCGGCATCCAGCTTGAAACCGCAAATCCGGGGCCCAGCCAAAGCTGGACCCCAGCCTTCGCTGGGGTGACGGGGTCATGATGGGGCGTTCCGGCCATCACTTCCCCTTCAATTTCTTCACCCAGCGCTTCGCCTCGCGTGCCACATTGGCGGGGGCTGTGCCGCCCAGCGACTTGCGCGACTTGGCCGAAGCTTCGGCAGAGAGCACCTGGAACACGGAAGCGTCGATTGCTCCGTGCACGGAGCGCATCTCTTCCAGCGAAAGCTCGGACAACAGGGCATTCTTCTTCTCGGCCAGCGCCACGATGCGGCCTGTGACGTGATGCGCCTCGCGGAACGGCATCTTGAGTTTCTGCACCAGCCAATCGGCAAGATCGGTTGCCGTGGAGAAGCCGGACGAGGCGGCGGCGCGCATGGCCTGCCTGTTCGGTTGCATGTCGCGCACCATGCCGGCCATGGCGGCGATGGCGAGGGCCATGTTGTCCAGCGCGTCGAAAGTCTGTTCCTTGTCTTCCTGCATGTCCTTGGCATAGGCCATGGGCAGGCCCTTCATCATCACTGCCAGCGCGGTGAAGGCGCCAAGGATGCGGCCCGGCTTGGCGCGGATCAGCTCGGCAGCATCGGGGTTGCGCTTCTGCGGCATGATTGACGAGCCGGTGGTGAACTTGTCCGACAGTTTCACGAAAGCGAACTGGGACGAAGACCAGATGACAATCTCCTCCGCCAGCCTTGAGAGGTGGATGGCGCAGATCGAACAGCCAGCCAGCACTTCCAGCGCAAAATCGCGCGAGGACACGCTGTCCAGCGAGTTGCGGGTGGGACCGGAAAAGCCCAGCGCCCTGGCGGTGGCCTTGCGGTCGATGGGATAGGACGTGCCGGCCAGGGCCGCCGCACCCAGCGGGCTTTCATTGAGCCGCGCGCGGGCATCGCCAAAGCGGCCCATGTCGCGTGACAGCATTTCGACATAGGCCAGCAAGTGATGGCCGAAGGTGATTGGCTGGGCCACCTGCAAATGGGTGAAGCCCGGCATCAGGGTTGCGGCATTCGCCTCGGCCTTCTCAGCAAGAGCCAGCATCAGGTCCTTCAACCCGGCGGAAAGCTGGTCCACATAGTCGCGCACGAAGAGGCGGAAATCCACAGCCACCTGGTCATTGCGGCTGCGCCCCGTGTGCAACCTTCCGGCGGCGTCGCCGATCAGCTCCTTCAGGCGGCTTTCGATGTTGAGGTGAATATCCTCCAGCGCCGCCTGGAACTTGAACTTGCCGGCCTCAATCTCGGCCTTGATCTCATCCAGGCCCTTGGCAATGGCGGCGGCATCGGCCCTGGTGATGATGCCTTGGGCGGCCAGCATGGCGGCATGGGCCTTGGAGCCGGCAATATCCTGCGCATAAAGCCTGCGATCAAAATCAATTGATGCATTTATCTCGGCCATTATGGCATCAGGGCCTTGCGCGAAGCGCCCGCCCCACATCTTGTTCGTCATACCAAAACCCCAATTGCCGCCCAGAGAGACGCCATGACCCGTAACGCCATTTTCGCCCTGCTTGCCGCAGCCTGTGTTCTTCTTGGCATTTACTTGTGGAAAGGCCCGGAAGGCAAGGTTGAAAGCAGCGCCAACGCCGGCTCCATGGCCGCCTATCTGAAACATCCCAGCCCGCAGGACCTGCCGGCCTTGAGCTTTGTGGACGCCACGGGGGCGGCCAAGGATGCTGGCGCGCTGAAAGGCAAGGTGACGCTGCTCAACCTTTGGGCCACCTGGTGCGCGCCCTGCCGCAAGGAAATGCCCGAGCTTTCCAAGCTGCAGAAGGACATGGGCGGAGCGGATTTCCAGGTGGTGGAGCTTTCGGAGGATCTGAAGGGCTATGAGCCTTCGGCCAAGTTCCTGAAAGAGGTGGGGGCCGACAACCTGACGCTCTATGCCGATGACAAGGCCAAGGCTCTGGATGCGGTGAAGGCGCCGGGCCTGCCGGTGACGCTGCTTCTGAACCGCGAGGGGCAGGAAATCGGGCGCCTGATCGGGCCGGCGCCATGGGATTCGCCCGAGGCCAAGGCGATCATCACGGCGGCCATTGCCCAGAAGTGATGTGGCGTCAGCCCATTTGGGCCAGGCGCCAGCGGACGATTTCCTCAATCAGCCCCAACGGCAGTTCCTCATCATTCTGGAACTGGATGGTGCCGCGCGAGGTCTTGTAGGCCTTGAGCCTCGGCGCGAAATGGGCGGTGGCGGCGGCACCCGGAAACAGGCTCACATGATTCTTGAAGCCTGCAAAGTGAACAGCGTTCTTGCCGCCCTGCTTGAAGGTGGGGATGCCGTAGCTGATGGCGCGCTCGGCCTTTGGCATCAGCTTGTGGATCAACTTGTCGATGGAGTTCAGCCGTTGCTGCACCGGCTTGGGAAAGGCTTCGATGTGTGCCGCAAACACGTTCATCACTTCACCGGAATGTGGATGTCGATCTTGGCTTCGTCTTCGCCGTAAACTTCAAACTGCGGCCCATGGGCCACTTCGAGTTTCGCGGCGGGAAGATGCGTGTTGAAAATCGCCGCCCAGCTTTCGGGCAGCTTTTCCACCGGCCCTTGATGGGTGAACACGGCCGTCTTGCGCGAGGGGATTTGCAGCGTGTGCAAATAGCCCGGCACCTGGCCTGCATCCTCCACTTCCACCGCGCACATGTAATCCATGTTCCCGCGCCCATCGAAATTGTGGCACACGCCATAGGCGCGCAGGCCCACCTGGCCGCTGATCTTGCCGAAGTCCTGCATGAAGATTTGCCACAGCTCCTTGATCCCCGGCCCGGGGCCAACGGGGAAGGATTTGTTGCGCCCCGCAAGGGTGAGGGCTGGGGTGGTGAGGAGGGTGAGGGGGTGATTCATGGGAAACAGTCTAGCTCATGCACTGACCATTCGTCATCCCGGCGAAGGCCGGGATCCAGCTTAGCTGGCAAACTCCGCGCCCAGCCAAAGCGGGACCCCGCCCTTGGCCGGGGTGACGGAATTGGCGAGGCCGAGCGTGTTCTGGCCGTGCTTCTGCGCGATGGTTTGACGAGAAATACTGGCTCGCAAAAGGCTTTGGGTGGGGTAAGATTACAGGGATATTGATCCAAGGCCGGATGACGTTTGATGAAGAGTGCGACAGTCCAGAGGTTTGTTCGTTCAGATTGCATGGCGCGTGTCGAAATCTTTGAACGTGACGATGGAACGTTTTCTTTCATCGAAGAAATTTCTGAAATTGATATTCACTATTTCACAGGGGAACAGACTCGGTATTGGGCTCCCCGCGTGGGTGGCGGCAGGTTTGCGTCGGCAGAAATTGCCTTGCGGGAGGCTATTGGCCGGGTGTCTTGGTTAAATGACATGTTGGGGACTTAGGGGCGCCAATTTGACTCTTCCTCCCTTTTCCCCTATGGGGCCCGTCATTCTGTCAGACGCTTGAACGATCTGATGCGGGTTCATACATGGCTTTCACGGAAAGCCGGGAGATGAACTGGCTCCATCCGGCAACGAGTTTCGTTCCCGGGTGTTTTTTCGTTTGGGCTGGCGGCAGGGCCAATCCTTTCCCCTCCCCCTTGTGGGGAGGGGCAGGGGTGGGGGTCGCTCAGGCGTCTGAACCAGCGGAAAGTTCAGCTTGCTCAGGCTTCAGAGCGACTCCCACCCTTAATCCCTCCCCACAAGGGGGAGGGAGAAGAGAATGAGAACCGATGTTTGAAACCTTAAGCGAGCGCCTGAGCGGCATATTCGACAGTCTCACCGGAAGGGGTTCCCTTTCGGAGGCAGACGTTGATGCGGCCATGCGCGAGGTGCGGCGCGCCCTGCTTGAGGCCGACGTTGCGCTTGAGGTTGTGAAGTCCTTCACCGAGAAGGTGAAGGAAAAGGCCGTTGGCCAGGATGTGATCAAGTCGATCAAGCCCGGCCAGATGGTCATCAAGATCGTGCATGACACGCTGGTGGAGACGCTGGGGTCTGACCAGTCCGCGCTGAACCTGCGGGCCTCGCCCCCGGTTGCCATTCTCATGGTGGGCCTGCAGGGCTCGGGCAAGACCACCACCACCGCCAAGATCGCCAAGCGCCTGGCCGAGCGCGAGAAGCGCAAGGTGCTGATGGCCTCGCTCGACACGCGCCGCCCGGCCGCGCAAGAGCAGCTTGAGGTTCTCGGCAAGCAGGTGAAGGTGGACACGCTCCCCATCATCAAGGGCCAGGACCCGCTGGCCATCGCCAAGCGCGCCATGAGCGAGGCGCGCAAGGGTGCCTATGACGTGGTGATGCTCGACACGGCGGGCCGCCTGCACATTGATGAAGAGCTTTTGGCCGAAGCCGCCGCGGTGCGCGACATTGCCAAGCCGAAGGAAACGCTGCTGGTGGCGGATTCGCTCACCGGCCAGGACGCGGTGAACCTCGCGCGCAGCTTTGACGAGAAGATCGGCATCACCGGCATCGTGCTCACCCGCATTGACGGTGATGGCCGTGGCGGTGCCGCACTTTCGATGCGCCAGGTCACGGGCAAGCCCATCAAGCTCTTGGGCACGGGCGAAAAGCTGGACGGGCTTGAAGATTTCCACCCGGACCGCATTGCCGGGCGCATCCTCGGGATGGGCGACGTGGTTTCGCTTGTCGAAGCGGCCGCGCAGAACATCGACCATGAAAAGGCCAAGAAGATCGCCGAGCGCATGCGCAAAGGGGCGTTCGACATGAACGACCTTTCCGACCAGCTCAAGCAGATCCAAAAGCTGGGCGGCATGGGTGGCGTGATGAAGATGCTGCCGGGCATGGGCAAGGTGCAAAAGCAGCTTGAGGGCGTGGATCTCGACAAGACGGTGTTCAACCGGCAGCTGGCCATCATCTCGTCCATGACCAAGGCCGAACGCCGCAATCCGAAGATCATTGACGGCAAGCGGCGGAAGCGCATTGCCGCGGGCTCCGGCACCAAGGTTGAGGACATCAACAAGCTGCTGAAGATGCATCTCCAGATGGCGGAGATGATGAAGCAGATGGGCCAGGGCAAGGGCCTGCTCGGCAAGATGATGGGCGGCAAGGCCATGCCTTCGGAAGAGGAAATGGCCGCCATGCAGAAAGAGCTGGAGGGCATGGACCCAAACAGCCTTCCGCCTGAACTGCGCGACATGATGAACGCTGGCGGCGCTGCCGCGGCGGGCGGCATGCCCAAGATGCCCAACATGGATGAATTGATGAAGGGCCTGCCCGGCGGCATGCCGAAGCTTCCCGGCCTCGGCGGCGGCTTGCCGGGGCTTGGCGGCTTCAATCCCTTCAAGAAGAAATAGACTGAACCCAATCAACCAACCAACTTCTAATACCACTCAAGGAGAACTACCCAATGGCACTGAAGATCCGTCTCGCCCGCGCTGGCACCAAGAAGCGCCCCTACTATCACATCGTGATCGCCGCCGCGACGAGCCCGCGCGATGGCAAGTTCATCGACGTGGTTGGCGCTTTCAACCCGATGCTGCCGAAGGATTCGGCCGACCGCGTGAAGCTGGACGCCGCCAAGGCCGGTGAATGGCTGAAGAAGGGCGCCCAGCCCACCGACCGCGTGCTGCGCTTCCTCGACAAGGCCGGCCTTGCCAAGCGCGACGCCCGCAACAACCCGAACAAGGCCCTGCCGGGCAAGAAGCGCCAGGAGCGTGAAAAGGCTGCCGCCGACGCCGCCGCCAAGGCTGCTGCTGCCGCTGCCCCGGCTGCCGAAACCCCGGCGGCCTAATTCACCATGGCTGGTGGCGGCATGGTTCACGTTGCCACCATTCTTGGCGCCCATGGCATCAGGGGCGAGGTCAAAGTCAAAAGCCTGACGGAAGTGCCGCAGGCTTTTGCCGCTTATGGCCCGCTTTTCACGGCCGATGGCCGGAAGTTTGTGGCAGGCAAGCTCCGTGCACAGAGGGATCACTTCATCTGTGCACTGAGCAACGTCACCGACCGCACAGCCGCCGAAGCCTTGCATGGCACGGAATTGTTTGTCGGCCGCGAGAAGCTTCCGGCGCTGAAGGAAGGCGAGATCTATCTCTCCGACGTTCAGGGCAAGGAGGCCGTTGCGGGTGGCAAAAGCCTTGGCCGCATCAGCGGCTTCCAAAACTTCGGGGCGGGCGAGCTGATGGAACTGGAGGGCGGCATGCTCATTCCGGTTTCCTTCATTGCTTCCGTTGCCGATGCTGTGATGCTGGATTTGCCGGAAGGCTATCTCGATGACGAGACGCCTCTATCATAAATCCGTCATGGCCCGCATCACACGGCCCTGACGTGTCTTAGGAAATTCATGGCCTTCCATGCCTCCATCCTCACGCTGTTTCCGGAGATGTTTCCGGGCACGCTGGCGCATTCGCTGGCGGGCAAGGCGTTGCGTGACGGCAAGTGGGGCTATGAGGCCGTGGATATCCGCTCCTTCGCGACCGACAAGCACCGCACGGTGGATGACCATCCGGCAGGCGGTGGTGCGGGCATGGTGTTAAAGCCTGATGTTCTGGCCAAGGCGATTGACGGCACGGCCCACAAGGGCCCGCGCCTGCTGATGTCGCCCCGCGGCCGCCCATTGGATCAGGCTTTGGTGCGGGAGTTGGCGGCGGGCGAGGGCTGCATGATCATCTGCGGGCGTTTTGAAGGCATTGACCAGCGGGTGATCGAGGCGCGGGGCCTGCAGGAGGTTTCCATCGGGGACTATGTGCTCTCCGGCGGGGAGCCTGCGGCACTGGTTCTTCTCGATGCCGTCATCCGGCTTTTGCCCGGCGTGATGGGCCATGACCAATCCCATGCCGAGGAAAGCTTTGAGGACGGGTTATTGGAACACCCGCACTACACCAAGCCCAATGTCTGGGAAGGCCTTGAAATTCCAACGATTCTCCAATCCGGTGACCACAAGGCGATTGCCAGATGGAAAGCGGCGCAGCGCGAGGAGCTGACCCGCGCGCGGCGGCCCGACCTTTATGACAGATTCACGAAGCGCAAAGGTTGACTTTTCCACAGCTTTGCCGTTTAAGCCCACCAACTTCGAAGATAGGACAGTTTCCCATGAATATTATCGCGCAGCTTGAAAAAGAGCAGATGGCCGCCATTGCCGCCAAGCGCCAGCTTCCCGATTTCGCCCCGGGCGACACGGTGATTGTGAATGTGAAGGTTGTTGAAGGTGAGCGCACCCGCGTTCAGGCCTATGAAGGCCTGGTGATTTCGCGCAACGGCGGCGGCCTCAACGAAAGCTTCACGGTGCGCAAGCTTTCTTACGGTGAAGGCGTGGAACGCGTGTTCCCGGTGTTTTCGCCGCTGGTTGATTCGGTGAAGCTCGTGCGCCGCGGCAAAGTGCGCCGCGCCAAGCTTTACTACCTCAAGGGCCTGACGGGCAAAGCCGCCCGCATCACCGAAAAGCTCACGGGCTCGGATGCGCTGGCCCCGCAGGGCGACGTTCATTCGGCCAAAGCCGAGATCGCCGCTGACGACGTTTCGCTGATCGCCGGCATCGGCCCGAAGATCAAGGAACAGCTCGCCAAGGAAGGCATCACCACAATCGCGCAGATCGCCGCGATGGATGATGCCACCATCTTCGCGCTGGACGAAAAGCTCGGCCTCAAGGGCAAGAGCAAGAAGGAAAAGTGGATCGAAGTGGCCAAGGACCTGGTCGCCCAGGGCTAAACCCTCCGCACTTTCCGCAAGATTTCAAAGGCCGGTTCGCGAGAGCCGGCCTTTTTGATTCAGGGCTTCACCATTGTCCATGACTTGGCCCAGGCAGGCCCCTCGGGAGTTTCGTCTTCCCAATTGCGTTCACCTGTCACTTGCCAGCCGTGGCGCTCGTAGAAGCGGCGCGCGAGCTGGTTGCCAACGAGGCAATCCAATGAGAGGTGGGTGGCGCCAGCACTGCGCATGGCGGATTCGGCAGCTTCTAGCAGGACGCTTCCCAATCCGAGGCATCGCGCCGAGCTGGCCACAAAGAGGCTGTTGAGTTCGGTGCCTGTCCAGCAGGCGAAGCCTAAAATGTCTGGCTGGCTGCTGGCAACGATGGTGCGCGCTGAGCGCTCGCTGACACGGTTTTGGAAAAACGCGAGGTCGCGAAACCGGCCGCGCCTCGGGTCTTGCAGATGACTTTGAGTTTCGTGCCAAACAGCATGAAACAGCCGCGCGACCTGATCAGTTTCGTCAGCTGCCATGTGGCGGATTTTGAAGGGAATAGTCACGCGCCTTCAATCAGCAAACACGCGGAGCGAGCCGCTGCTGCCGATTTCAACGCCCACCACATGGGCGATGTTCACGCCGTGGCTGGCCAGGGCGCGGCGCGTGACGGGGTTGGCGGCCAGAGCCTGGCGCAGGCGGTGGATGCCGGGCGCAAAGCGCTCCTCATAGATCTGCAGGCGGGACACTTCGTTCCCGATATGGCTGAAGGGCGAGGCAAAGCCGCGGTCAATGACAATGACGCCGAGGGAGGGCACGTCGCGCAGGGCGCGGATTTGCGCGGCCATCTTTCCGGCATCCATGATGGCCGAGCCGGCTTCATTGACGCCCGCATCGTCAAGTTGGGCCCTCGCAGCCACGGGCGCCAGCAACAGCGCTGCCGCAAGAATGAAATTGAACGCTGCCTTGTGCATCACAACCTCCCTGAAACCTGCCTGCAGCTTGCGCCGTGGCTGGCGGTGGCAGACATGCCATCTGCGCATGGCCCTTATTCAATCCTGGAACATGGCAGCAATTGGGAGTGCCCCAGGAAGGGTTTGACCCACAGGAAGGGTTTGACTCGAGGGCCTCAGGCGCTAAATAGCGGCGAAACATTCAGGAACAGCGCCATGGCAAAAGCCCGCACACTCTATGACAAGATCTGGGATGATCATGTGGCCCACCAGGCCGAGGACGGCACCTGCCTGCTCTATATTGACCGCCATCTTGTGCATGAAGTGACGAGCCCGCAAGCCTTTGAAGGCCTGCGCATGACCGGCCGCAAGGTGCGCCACCCGGAAAAAACCCTGGCTGTTGTGGACCACAACGTGCCGACGACTGACCGCTCCAAGGGCATTGCCGAGCCGGAAAGCCGCGTGCAGGTGGAAACGCTGGCCGCCAATGCCAAGGAATTCGGTGTTCCCTATTTCAACGAATTGGACAAGCGCCAGGGCATCGTTCACGTCGTTGGCCCGGAACAGGGTTTCACCCTGCCGGGCACCACGATTGTCTGCGGTGACAGCCACACCTCCACCCATGGCGCATTCGGCGCTCTCGCCCATGGCATCGGGACCTCGGAAGTTGAACACGTTCTGGCCACGCAAACGCTGATCCAGAAGAAAGCCAAGAACATGCTGGTGCAGGTGGATGGCAAGCTGCCGCCGCACTCCACCGCCAAGGACATCATCCTCGCCATCATCGGCAAGATCGGCACAGCTGGCGGCACTGGCCATGTGATCGAGTTTGCGGGCGAGGCAATCCGCGACCTTTCGATGGAAGGGCGCATGACGGTCTGCAACATGACCATTGAAGGTGGCGCGCGCGCCGGCATGATTGCGCCGGACGAAAAGGCTTTCGCCTATTTCAAGGACAAGCCCATGGCCCCCAAGGGTGCCGCATGGGATGCCGCCGTGGCCTATTGGAAGACGCTGCGCTCGGATGAAGGCGCGCATTTCGACCAGGTGATCAAGCTTGATGCCGCCAACCTGCCACCGATTGTTTCCTGGGGCACCAGCCCGGAAGACGTGGTGGCCGTGGACGGTGCGGTGCCCAACCCTGATCTCATTCCGGAAGAAGGCAAGCGCCAGTCCAAGTGGCGCGCGCTCGAATACATGGACCTGAAGCCCGGCCAGAAGATCACCGACATCGGCCTTGATGTTGTTTGGATCGGCTCGTGCACCAATGGCCGCATCGAAGACATGCGCGCTGTGGCTGATGTGGTGAAGGGCAAGAAGGTTTCACCGAAGCTGGCCTATGCGATGATCGTTCCGGGTTCTGGCCTGGTGAAGCAGCAGGCGGAAGCCGAGGGGCTCGACAAGATTTTCAAGGAAGCGGGCTTTGAATGGCGTGAGCCAGGCTGCTCCATGTGCCTGGCCATGAACCCGGACCAGCTGAAGCCGGGCCAGCGCGCGGCCTCCACCTCCAACCGCAATTTCGAGGGCCGCCAGGGCTACCGGGGCCGCACCCATCTGGTCAGCCCGCGCATGGCGGCGGCGGCAGCACTGGCGGGGCATTTCGTGGACATCCGGCAGGCCTGAGGGGCGCACCGCAGAATTAACTTGTTAAACTTTGCCGGGGTTGCTTTATCCGGCCTTAACTGTATGAGAACGAATCGGCGCTAGCGTCCCGCCGGTGTGTTGTGGGGCCAGTGCGTAAGGACTGGGGAAAACTATGAGTTCTGTAAGTGTGAAGGCCGATGCGAAGTTTCTTCGCCGGGTTCTCTTGGCCCTCGTGGGCCTGACGCTGGTCACCGGTGCGGTGGCTGGCTTTACCACGGTTCAGGCGATGAATGCCGCTGCCGTGACCTGCAGCGTCAACTGCCAGTAAATCCCTGAAAATGTTGATCGACCCGGGTCTTTTCAGGCCCGGCGCCGTCATGTCCTGATGCCACCTTCCAAATGCCAAAACCGGCCATGGGGAGGCATGGCCGGCTTGGGGTTTGAGGCGGGGCACTTTGCAGGGGACCGGGCCTCTTGGGAGAAAAGCGGGGCT
>JAGWTZ010000017.1 GCA_028868695.1 Alphaproteobacteria bacterium
TCCCGAAGGCAGGCTCACGCGGGCTGATGGATGCTGATCCGGCCGTGCTGGCGCGCATGATGCCCGTGGTGCAGAAAGTGGCCAAGGCTGCCGTTGCCGCAACGCAGGCCGATGGTTTCCAGGTCCGCCAATATAATGAGCCGGCCGGTGGCCAAACCGTGTTTCATTTGCACTTCCACATCCTGCCGATGAAGGAAGGGGTGGCGCTGAAGCCGCATACGGGCAAGATGGCCGATCATGCCGTGCTGGCGGAACAAGCCACGCGCATCGCCGCCGCACTTGCGTAAAGGGCGGGAGCCATTGGCCCCCGCCCCCTTGCATCAGTTCATGGCGATTTTGGTGACATTCACACCAAGCTCATAGACCAGTTGCCCGCCATAGAAGGCGGTGACGCCGACCAGCGCGCTGGCCGCAAAGCCAAGAACTGGAAACAGGAAGGCGCCTGCGCCAGTCACACGCGCGTCCCGCCACCAGAGGAAGGCCCGCAGCAACGCATAGGCCGCCGTGGAGACAGCGACGATGGTGCCCAGCATTTCATGGGTTTCGGCGATATCGGAGTGGAAGCCGGTCTGCTCTGCCACATCAAGCGCAAGGCCGCCAAAAAAGAAAGTGGCGAGGGCAAAGGCCGCACTGAGCAGCACCAGCACAAGTGAAACATTGCCCAGCGTTGAACGGCCTGTGACGGATTTGCCCAGCAAGGTGGCAAAGGTGTCAACGCCTGCCAGCAAGATCACCAGGACAATAGGGAAGTGAACCAGCATGGGGTGGATGTGTTGAACGGGAATCATAATCAATCTCCTAGTCAGTGTGTTTGCCCGGAGCGCGGATTATGACAAATTGGTTAGTCAATCATGGCGTGTATCATACAATGGTGTAAGCTCAAAATGATGTAAAATTGGAGCGGTTCAAACTGGCGACAGGATGTTCAAGCCTTGGCTTTGGCAGGCGCCTTGTTCTGGATCACCAGCCAGATGCCGAGCAGGATGGCGAGCGATGCGCCGGCCAGGCGCCAGCTTGGCTGCTCCCCCAAAAGCAGGATGGCGCCGGCCGCAGCGATGACCGGCACGCTCAATTGCAACGATGCGGCCTGGGTGGCTTTGAGGCTGGGCAGCACGCTGTACCAGACGGCATAGCCGAGGCCCGAAGTGATCACGCCGGAAGCCAGCGCATAGGCCACGCCAAGATTGTCAAGCTTTGCCCCGGCCAGGAAGATGAGCGAGAACACCAAGGTCATGGGAACCGTGCGCAGGAAATTGCCCGCCGTTGCGCCAAGCGGATCGCCGGCGCCGCGCCCGCGCAGGGAATAGGCACCCCAGGCCACGCCCGCTGCCAGCATCATGGCCGAGCTGGCCAAGGGCGGTGCCGAAAGCCCTGGCAGCACCAGCCCCACCAGCCCCGCACAGGCCAGGGCGAGGCCAAGCACCTGCAGGGCAACCAGCCTTTCACCGCGCAACAAGCCATAGCCAATCATGGTGAGCTGCACCGCGCCAAACAGCAACAGCGCACCCGTTCCTGCACTCAGTTGCACATAGGCCAGGGAGAAGGCAGCGGCATAGGCAAACAGGGCAAGGCCCGATGGCCAATCGCCCTTGCGCGGCACAGTGCGGCGGGTGACCAAAACCAGCATCGCCAGTGAAACGGCAGCAGAAACGAGGCGGATGGTGGTGAAGCTGGCGGCGTCAAGTGCCGTGGCCTTCAATGCCTGCCGGCACAACAGCGAATTGCCCGCGAAGGCCAGCAGCGCCAAAGCCGTTCGAATGATGATTTGCGTGTTCGGCACGATGCGCCCTCCCCGCCCCTGAAGCGGAAGACTGGCACAATCCTGAGCGTGGAACCAAGCGAATTCCCCGGCGGTTAGGCCGGGGAACAGTTTACTTTACCTTTGCAGCCTTCTTCGGTGGCTTCTTGGCCGGGGCCCTGGCGCGCGGCAGGGCCTTGCGCTCGGCGGGCTTGGGCAGAACCTTCTTTTCTTCCTCGCGGCTGAGGTAGGAGAAGGCCAGTTTGCCATCGGCCAGCAGGATGCGCACCGTGCCGCCGCCTGCAAGCTTGCCGAACAGCAATTCCTCGGCCAGTGGCTTCTTGACTTCCTCCTGGATGACACGGGCCAAAGGCCTTGCCCCCATTTGCTGGTCATAGCCCTTGTCGGCCAGCCAATCAGCGGCCTCGGCGGAAAGCTCGATGTTGACCTGACGCTCGGCCAACTGGGCCTCAAGCTGCAAGATGAACTTCTCAACCACCTTGCGCACCACTTCCTTCGGCAGGTGGCCGAAGGACACGACAGCATCGAGGCGGTTGCGGAATTCCGGCGTGAACAGGCGGTTGATGGCCTCCTGATCATCGCCCGTGCGCACCGATGAGCCAAAGCCAATCGCCGTGCGCGCCATGTCGGCGGCGCCCGCATTGGTGGTCATGATCAGCACGACATTGCGGAAATCCACCTGCTTGCCGTTGTGGTCAGTGAGCTTGCCGTGGTCCATCACCTGCAGGAGGATATTGAACAGGTCCGGGTGGGCTTTTTCAATTTCATCGAGCAGCAGCACGCAATAGGGGTGCTGGTCCACGCCATCGGTGAGCAGGCCGCCCTGGTCGAAGCCAACATAGCCGGGAGGCGCGCCGATCAGGCGGCTCACCGTGTGGCGCTCCATGTATTCGCTCATGTCAAAGCGCAGGAACTTGACACCCAGCACCTCGGCGAGGCGCTTGGCCACTTCCGTCTTGCCCACGCCGGTGGGGCCCGAGAACAGGTAAGAGCCGATGGGCTTTTCCGGCTCACGCAGGCCGGCGCGGGCCAGCTTGATGGCGGCGGTCAACTGGTCGATGGCCTTGTCCTGGCCAAAGACCATGCGCTTCAGCTCGGCATCCAGGTTCTTGAGCAAGGTTGAATCATCGCGCGAGACTGACTTCGGTGGGATGCGCGCCATGGTGGCGATGGTGGCTTCGATGTCGGCCACGTCAATCAGCTTCTTGCGCTTGTCTTCCGGCACCAGCATCTGGGAAGCGCCGGTCTCGTCGATCACGTCGATGGCCTTGTCGGGCAGCTTGCGGTCCGCCATGTAACGGGCCGACAGCTGCACGGCGGTTTCCACCGCCTCATCGGTGAACTTCACCTTGTGATAATCCTCATAATAGGGCTTCAGGCCCTTGAGGATGGCGATGGCATCGGGGATCGACGGTTCATTCACGTCAATCTTCTGGAAACGGCGCACCAGCGCGCGGTCCTTCTCGAAGTGCTGGCGGTATTCCTTGTAGGTGGTGGAGCCGATGCAGCGCAGCGTGCCTGCCGCCAGGGCTGGCTTCAGCAGGTTCGAGGCATCCATCGAGCCACCGGAAGTGGCCCCTGCCCCGATCACCGTGTGGATTTCATCAATGAACAGGATGGCGCCGGGCTTCTGCTCGATCTCCTTCATGACGGCCTTGAGGCGTTCCTCAAAATCGCCGCGGTAACGCGTGCCGGCCAGCAGCGTGCCCATGTCGAGCTGATAGATGGTGCAATCCTTGAGCACGGCGGGCACTTCACCCTTGATGATCTTGCGCGCCAGGCCTTCGGCGATGGCCGTCTTGCCCACGCCAGGCTCGCCCACGAAGAGCGGATTGTTCTTGGTGCGGCGGCAAAGGATCTGGATGGTGCGGTTCACCTCGGCATGGCGGCCGATGAGAGGGTCGATCTTGCCATCGCCGGCCTTTTTGTTCAGGTCGGTGCAATAGGCATCCAGAGCACTCTCGCGCGCCTTGCCGGCCTTGCCGGCACCCTGTGGCTCGCCTGTGGTCTCACGGTCCTCATCGGCGCCCTGCACGGGGCGGGACTGCGACAGGCCCGGCTTCTTGGCAATGCCGTGGGAGATGTAGTTGACGGCGTCGTAGCGCGTCATGTCCTGCTCCTGCAGGAAATAGGCGGCGTGGCTTTCACGCTCGGCAAAGATGGCCACCAGCACATTGGCGCCTGTCACTTCCTCGCGGCCGGCCGACTGCACATGGATGACGGCGCGCTGGATGACGCGCTGGAATGAGGCCGTGGGCTTGGCCTCGCTCACATTGTCGGTGATCAGGTTGGAAAGCTCATTGTCGATATAGTCTTCAAGATTGTCCTTGAGTTCCTCGATATCCACGCCGCAGGCCTTCATCACGGCCACAGCGTCAGAGTCTTCGGTCAGGGACAGAAGCAAATGCTCCAGCGTGGCCAGTTCCTGGCGGCGCGCTGCCGCATAGGAGAGCGCGCGGTGAAGGGCCTTTTCGAGACTGCGGGAGAATGTGGGCACGATGGATTACCTCAAAGACAAGGCTACTATATAGGCACAACGCGCTGTTTGAGGAGTCCCCCTTCCAGATTTAATGAATTGGGCTCAGGCAGGCTCCATGGTGCATTGAAGGGGGTGACCTTCTTCCTTGGCCAAATCGAGAACTTGGGTGACCTTGGTTTCGGCCACCTCATAGCTATAGACCCCGCACACGCCGACACCCTTGGTGTGGACGTGGATCATGATGGTGTAGGCGTCTTCCGTGCTTTTGTTGAAAACCTGCTCGAGCACCCAGACCACGAACTCCTGGGTGGTGTAGTCATCGTTCAGCAGCAGCACCTTGTAAAGCTGCGGCTTCTTGGTGCGCGGCTTGGCGCGGGTGAGGACTTGGCTGTCCGAATCGTTTCCGGGTTTTGCAGGTGTCTTGGCCATGGCCACCCTATATAGGGCCGGATTCGCGCCATACAAAACCGGCTTTCGCAATTTCATTCCCGCATGGTTGTTTTGGCAAGCCCTGCGCGCCTTTCCGCGCTGGTGCCAAGCGGGTGCCCGCGACTTTAGATTGACCTCAAAAACCAATTTTCTTGCGCGCCTTAACTTGTGATTTACGCTGATTTGCGAACACTTGGCCAACCAAGCGGTGCTGGGGCGCAAGGGGCTTGGAGCAAGTGATGAAGACGACCGAGATTTCGGACATATGTGACCAGGTGAAGCGCGGCGCCAAACTTTCAATTGGCCGCAACCATGCCGGCAAGCTTCGCCTCAAATTGCAGCGCGGCCCGTTTGGCGTGCTCACCGCCCGCTACGACATCAGCGAAGCGCAACTGCAAGTCTTGAAGGCCAAGCTTGGCCTCGGCTCAGCAGCCAAGCCTGCGCCGTCCCGCAAGGAACCGCAGTTCAAGCGCTAGGCCACCGGGGGCTTGCCCTTGGGCCTTCCCTGCGCATCAAATGTCCAGGCCTGTTTCCGAGACGAACTGGGCGCGTGTGGTGATGAAGTTGAAGCGCTCTTCCGGCTTGTTGCCCATCAGCTGTTCCACTGCCCGCGCCGTTGCCGCCTGGGCAGCATCCGCCATGGTGACGCGCAGCAAGGTGCGCTTGGCGGGGTCCATGGTGGTTTCCTTGAGCTGCGAGGCCATCATTTCGCCCAGGCCCTTGAAGCGGCTGACTTCCACCTTGCCGCGCCCGCCAAAGCTTTGCAGCAGCGCGTCCCGCTCGGCCTCGTCGCGGGCATAGGCGCTCTTGCCGCCCTGGGCCAGCTTGAACAGCGGCGGCACGGCCAGGAACAGGTGCCCCTGCTCGATCACCTTGGGCATCTGACGGTAGAAGAACGTCATCAGCAATGAGGCGATATGGGCACCGTCCACGTCGGCGTCTGTCATGATGATGATCTTGTCGTAGCGCAGGTCTTCCTCACGGTAGGAGGCACCCATGCCGCAGCCCAGCGCCTGCACGAGGTCGCCGATCTGCTGGTTGGCGGTGAGCTTGTCCTTGCCGGCGTTGGCCACGTTGAGGATCTTGCCGCGCAAGGGCAGAACGGCCTGGGTTTCGCGGTTGCGCGCCTGCTTGGCGGAGCCGCCGGCGCTGTCACCCTCAACGATGAAAAGCTCGGAGCCTTCCGCCAGCGTGGCCGAACAATCAGCCAGCTTGCCCGGCAGGCGCAGCTTGCGCACCGCAGTCTTGCGGCCCACTTCCTTCTCCTGGCGGCGGCGCAGGCGTTCTTCGGCGCGTTCGATGATCCAGCCAAGAAGCTTGTCGGCCTGGGCCGGGTGGCCGGTCAGCCAATGGTCGAAATGGTCGCGCACGGCCGATTCAACAATGCGCGCCGCGTCGATTGTGGCGAGCTTGTCCTTGGTCTGGCCCTGGAATTCAGGTTCGCGGATGAACACCGAAAGCAGCGCGCCGGATTGCACCATCACGTCATCGGCGGTGATGACGCTGGCCCGCTTGTTGCCGGCGAGTTCGGCATAATCCTTCAGGCTGCGCAGCAAGGCATAACGGAAGCCGGTTTCATGGGTGCCGCCATCGGGCGTGGGAATGGTGTTGCAGTAGGATGAAATGAAGCCATCCTCGCCGCCGAACCAGGCAATGGCCCATTCGACACTGCCATGGCTGGAGCCTTCCTTCTGCACCTTGCCGGAGAACACATCATCGACCACGCGCGTGGCGCCTTCGAGGCGCTCTTCCAGAAAGTCCTTCAAGCCGCCGGGGAAATGGAACACCGCCTCGGGCGGGATGTCCTTGTCCTTGATCAGGCCGGGATCACAATGCCAGCGGATTTCAACGCCGCCGAAGAGATAAGACTTCGAGCGCGCCATCTTGTAGAGCCGCGAGGCATTGAAGCCGATGTTGCCTTTGCCGAAGATCTGCTCATCCGGCTTGAACTTCACCATGGTGCCGCGGCGGCCGGAAACCTTGCCGAGGTTCTGGATGGGGCCCAGCGGCTTGCCGCGCTGGAATTCCTGGCGGTAAAGCTGCTGGCCGCGCGCCACCTCGACAATCACATGCTCGGAAAGCGCGTTGACCACCGAAACGCCCACGCCATGCAGGCCGCCCGAGGTTTCATAGGCGCCCGAGTCAAACTTGCCGCCCGCGTGCAGCACCGTCATGATCACCTCAAGGGCGGACTTGTCCTTGAACTTGGGGTGCGGGTCCACCGGCATGCCGCGGCCATTGTCGGTGACGGCGAGATAGCCGTCAGAGGTGTAGGCCACGTCGATCCATGTGGCGTGGCCAGCCACGGCTTCATCCATGGAGTTGTCCAGCACCTCAGCGAAAAGATGGTGCATGGCCTTTTCATCAGTGCCGCCGATATACATGCCGGGGCGGCGGCGCACAGGCTCCAGCCCTTCAAGGACTTCAATGTCCTCGGCAGTGTAGCTTTCCTCGTCCTTCTTCTTTTTGGGCGGGGTGGCGGACTTAGGCGAAGGCTCCTGGGCCTTCTTCGGCGGCTGCGGCGTGTTGCCGAACAGATCGTCTTCCTTGTCCTTGGGTGGCTTGGCCATATTCCAATCTCGAATCAAATGTGTCAGGCGGTGCTTATAGCAGCCCGGCGGGGCATTGCAGCGGCGCGGCTGCGCCATGGCAGCATTGCATTGGCGGCCCGTCCTGTTAGTTAATGGCGCAACTGATTTGCGCGGTGACGGAGAACGGCATGAAACGGATTTGCGGCATTCTGGCTTTCAGCGTCCTTGCAGTGGCAGGCGCGCAGGCCGCACCCGTGAAGCTGACAGGCCCGCAGATTGGCAAGCTGCTTTCCGGCACCGTGCTCTATGGCCTCAACAAGCAGCACCCCACGGCGCAGGCATTCAAGGCCAATGGCGCCACCTACTTCACTGACGGCACGCAGGAGAAGCAGGGCGGATGGAAAGTGGCGGGCGACAAATACTGCTCCGTCTGGCCGCCATCCGAGGCCTGGACCTGTTTTGACGTGCTGCGTGACGGGCCGGTGGTGCGTTTCGTTTCCCCCAAGGGCGAAAGCAATGACCTCTCGCTGGTGAAATAGCGGCGCACTGGCGCAATTTTCCCTCCAAAGCTGGTTGCAAAATCTTCTTGAAGCGCGGCGCTGTTCTGATAGTGAAGCGCGCTTGGTTGTTTCATCACGGAAAAGATGAATTTGGTTTCATTTGGCGCCGCGGCTTGTGGCGCCGCGCTTTGAGGAGTTGTGGAAATGGCGGATTGGCCGGTGCATGCGGTTTGGAAAGGCCCGATCATCATGGTGGGCTATGGCTCGATTGGCCGGGGCACATTGCCGCTGATCTTGCGCCACATCACCTGCAAGCCGGAACAGATCACCATTGTCGAGCCAACCGACACATGGAAGGCGCTGGCCGCCAACTTTGGCGTCAACTTCCAGCAAGTGGGCCTCACGCGTGCCAACTTCAAGCAGGTGATGAAGCCCCTGCTCTCCGGGCCGGAACAGGCGCTGATCGTCAACCTCTCGGTTGACGTGGGCAGCGCCGACATGATGCGCCTGGCGCGCGAGATGAACGCGCTCTACATCGACACGGTGGTCGAGCCCTGGGCCGGTTTCTACTACAACACCAAGGTGGATAACGCGGCGCGCACGAATTACGCGCTGCGCGAGGAAGTGCGGGCGTTGAAGCACAAGCTTGGCGCGGGCAGCACGGCGGTTTCCTGCTGCGGGGCCAACCCTGGCATGGTGTCGTGGTTCATCAAGCAAGCGCTCCTGGACCTCGCCGCGGAACTGAAGCTGAAGGACGCCAAGCCCACCACGCGCGAGGCCTGGGCGAAGCTTGCCAAGAAGCTGGGCGTCAAGGGCATTCATGTGGCCGAGCGCGACACGCAGGTTTCCAAGAATCCGAAGCCGCTGGGCACATTCGTCAACACATGGTCGGTCGAAGGTTTCATCTCCGAAGGCAAGCAGCCTGCTGAGCTCGGCTGGGGCAGCCATGAGAAGAAAATGCCGCCCAAGGGCCGCAAGCATGCCAAGGGCTGCAAGGCCGCAATCTTCATTGAAACGCCGGGTGCGGACACGCGCGTGCGCTCCTGGGTGCCGGGCATTGGCCCGCAGCATGCGCTGCTGGTCACCCACAATGAGGCGATTTCGGTTTCGGACTATTTCACGGTGAAGGATGGCGCGCGCGTGACCTATCGCCCAACCTGCCATTACGCCTATCACCCCAGCAACGACGCGATGCTGTCGGTGCTGGAGATGTTCGGCAATGGCGGCCAGCACCCGAAGAACCAACACATCCTGACGGCTGATGAGATCGTCACCGGGCAAGACCGGCTGGGCGTGCTGCTCTACGGCCACAAGAAGAATGCCTATTGGTATGGATCGGAGCTTTCGATCGAGGAGGCGCGCAAGCTTGCGCCCTACCAATCGGCCACCGGGCTGCAGGTCACCTCGGCGGTTCTGGCCGGCATTGTATGGGCCATTGAAAACCCAAAGGCCGGCATTGTTGAAACCGAGGAGATGGATTTCGAGCGCTGCCTCGCCGTGCAGCGCCCTTATCTCGGACCGGTCAATGGCTATTACACGGACTGGACGCCGCTTGATGGTTTTGACGGGCTGTTTGGCGCCGCGCCGGACAAGCGCGACCCTTGGCAGTTCAGCAACATTCTCGTCTGACGTGGCAGGGCTTCAGCCCTGCCTGTCCAGCGAGAAGCCGAAATCACCATCGATCCATGTGTCCTTCTCGGAGACCATGGCGTGAACGGGCAGCGCCTGGTTGGCCGTGGCCATGCCGGGTTGCTTCCTGATGGCGGTGCCGATGGCCATGAATTCCACCAGCCCTGCCCCCACCTCCTGGATATAGGTTTTCACACCAACCACATCCTCTGCGCCCAGCGCGTCTGCCTCGCGCTTGATGCGGTCGATGGCGATTTCGCGTGCGTCATGGATCAAGGTGGTCAGTTCGCTCACCTCGCCCTTGGCGAAGGATTTGAAGGCCGCCATGAAGCCGCCAACAAAGCCGAGCGAATAGATGGAGGTGGACATGAGCAGCTTCACAGGCGCGTAGCCCAGGCTTGCCATGGCCCAGAGTTCCTCACCCGTCAGGTCGCTGGTGACGGGGGCTGTGTCTGCCTCGCGCGGCAGTGCGGGGTTGCGTGCCGCTGTTCCTGTCATCACCATTTCATGCAGGCCCGCCCAGGGAAGAATGGAAGTGCGGATGCCCACGACGGAGTTCGCGCCATCCTGCCTGGCCTGTGTCACCAGCCTGTCCAGCGCATGGTGGCGGGTGTGGTTGAAGACGTCGGAATATTCCTTGATCTCGCCGCGGCCCAGGGTTTTCAGCGCGCCGAGAAAGCCGCCGCCCACGCCCATCGAATAAGCGATGTTGCCGAAGGCATGGGAAATGGGTTGGAAGCCCGCGTCCATGTGGCAATAGAGTTCCTGGGCGCTGCCGGCGCTGGAGAAGAAGCCGCCGCCCCAGGTTTTCGCATGCACGCAGGAGCCCACGAAAAGGAATTCAGTGCTGCCCTGGAAATTGCGCAGCTCGCCCGTGACACCGGCAATGCCGGAGGCGCGCTCACGCTGGGCTTCCTGCACCATGCGGGCAAAGGCGTTGCCGCGGCCTTCGGCGATGGCTTGCGTCACCTGCGGAACCTCGCCGCCCAAGAGGTTGCGCACGCCCGCGCCAAGCCCGCCGAGGAAACCCATGGAGTTAACGGAATTGCCCACCACAAGTTCGCCGGGCACCATGTCTTTCATCGCCAGGCAGTAGATTTCATTGCCTGAAAGTCCCGTCACTTTGGCCATGGTGGCTCCCTTTCCCAATGTTAAGGTTCCGGCCTAGGATAAGCGCCATGACCAAGATTCGCAGCCTGATGATTTTTGCCCTGCTGGCCGGGGTGTTTGTGCAACCGGCTTTTGCCGCCCCCAAGGGCGGCATTGCCATGCATGGCGAGCCTGCCTTGCCGGATGGCTTCACCTCGCTGCCCTATGCCAACCCCGATGCACCGCAGGGTGGCATGCTGCGGCAGGCACTGACGGGAACCTTCGACAGCCTGAACCCCTTCATCGTCAAGGGCAACGCCGCGCAAGGGGGGCGCACTTACGTGTTTGAAAGCCTGATGGCGCGCAATTGGGGCGAACCCTTCTCTCTCTATGGCCTCTTGGCGCAAAGCATTGACGTGTCGGACGACCGGCAGGTGTTCACCTTCAAGATCAGGCCGGAAGCCAAGTTTTCGGACGGCACGCCGGTGACGGCGGCGGATGTGCAGTTTTCGCTGGAGACGCTGCGCGACCATGGCCGCCCGAATTTCAAAAACAACTATTCCAAGATCAGCAAGATCGAAACGCCGGACGATCACACCATCACCTTCACCCAGGAGAAGGGTGACCGCGAGCTGCCGCTGATCATCGCATTGATGCCCATCCTGCCCAAGGCGCAATGGGCGGGGAAGGATTTTGAGGCTTCCTCGCTGGAGCCCATGGTGGGCTCCGGCCCCTACAAGTTTGGCGAGATCAAGCCCGGTGAAAGCGTCACGCTGGTCAAGAACCCGGACTATTGGGGCAAGGCCTTGCCGATCAACAAGGGCGTGTGGAATTTCGAAACGTTGCGCTTTGACTATTACAAGGACGCCAACGCCACCTTTGAGGCCTTCAAGAAGGGAGACGCAGACATCCGCATCGAGACAGACCCGGTGCGCTGGTCCACGGGCTACAAGTTCCCGGCGGTGGATGAAGGCAAGGTGAAGCTGGAAACTTATGTTTCCAAGATGCCTGCGCCCACCAACGGCCTTGCCTTCAACACGCGCAAGCCGCTGTTTGCAGATGCGCGTGTGCGCGAGGCGCTGACCATGGCTTTCGATTTCGAATGGGCCAACGCCAACCTGTTCAACAACCTGAACAAGCGCATCTATGGCTACTATTCCGGCTCCATGCTGTCATCGCAGGGCAAGGCAGCGGATGCGGCAGAGCTCGCTGTGCTGGGCGATGCCGCCAAGACGCTGCGGCCGGACATGCTGGATGGCAGCTACAAGCTTCCGGTGACAGATGGCAGCGGCCATGACCGGAAGGTGCTGCACAAGGCGGTGGACCTGCTGGCCAGCGCCGGCTGGAAGATTGGCGATAATGGCCTCGTCAACGACAAGGGCGAGGGCTTTGCCTTCACCATTACCATTCCCGGGCCGGAGCAGGAAAAGATCGCGCTGCATTATCAGCGCATGTTGCAGCTCATCGGCATCAAGGTGGACGTGAAGAAGGTCGATGACACGCAGTTCAAGCAGCTGCAGACCACCTATGACTACGACATGATCCCCGTCACATGGTACAATTCGCTTTCGCCCGGCAATGAGCAGACCTTGTATTTCGGATCGGGCGGCAAGACGGCGCAGGGCACGCGCAATTATCCCGGCATTGCCGACCCGGCGGTGGACCATGCCATCGAGGCCATGCTGCATGCGCAATCGCAAGAGGATTTCGCCGCCGCGGTGCGCGCAGAAGACAGGCTGCTGGTTGCGGGCTTCTACATCGTGCCCTTCTACACCAATGACCAATGGGTGGGCCGCTGGACACGAACCGGCAGCAACCCGCCGGACAAGCAGCCGCTGCCCGGTTTTGAAGCCACCACACTTTGGGCCCAGCCATGATCAAGATTGATGTGATTTCCGATGTGATTTGCCCCTGGTGTTTTCTCGGAAAACGCAGGCTGGACAAAGCGATAGCCATGGTTCCGGAATTTCCGGTTGAGGTGGCCTTCCGGCCCTTTTTCCTGGACCCTTCCATTCCACCCACCGGGCTTTCACGCGACGAATACATGAAGGCCAAGTTCGGCAGCCGCGATCTCAAGGCTCTTCACAAACCACTTGAAGAGGCCGGGGCAAGGGATGGTGTGCCTTACGCCTTTGACAAGATCACGCGCACGCCCAACACCCTGAATGCGCACCGCCTGATCCGCTGGGCCTTGCAGGCCGGCAAGCAGCCCGCAGTGGTGGAGGCATTGTTCTGTGCCTATTGGCGCGATGGGCTCGACGTTGGTGCCATTGACGTGCTGGCAGGTATCGCCAGCACATGCGGCATGGATGGGCAGGAGGTGCAGCGGCTTCTGGCGCTGCCCACCGATGCCAAAGAGGTGATGGAAGAGGTGGAGAAGGCCTATGAGCTTGGCGTTCAGGGCGTGCCGACCTTTATCCTGAACCAACGATATGGCGTTTCCGGCGCGCAAGAGGCTGAGGCGCTGGCCGATGTGATTCGGCAGGTGGCGGCAAAGGGCTAAGCCGCCAGCTTCACCAAATTCTGCAACAGTTGCCGCGCGCCCTTGAGGCGCTGTGCAGCGGTGGTCCATTCACGCAAGAGCACCAGGCTCATGTCCGGGCGCAGCTTGGCCAGCGTGCCCTGCCCGGCGATCCATTGCACCAGTGCTGGCGGGTTGGGGAAGACGCCCTTGCGGAAGGTGACTGTGGCGCCCTTCGGCCCGGCATCCACCTTTTCAACATTGGCCTTGCGGCAGAGCAGCTTGATCGACACGATGTCGAGCAGGTGATCCACCTCTTCGGGCCGCTTGCCGAAGCGGTCATGCATTTCGGCGGCGAAGGCATCAAGGTCCCCCTGCTCAGTGAAGTCGGCAAGGCGGCGGTAAAGGCCAAGGCGCACCTGCAGGTCAGTCACATAGCTTTCGGGGATCAGCACTGATGTGCCGATGTTGATGGCAGGCGACCACTGGCCCTCATCGGCGGCATCATCGCCGCCCTGGCGCATCGCGGCCACGGCTTCTTCCAGCATGGATTGGTATAGCTCAAAGCCCACTTCGCGGATGTTGCCGTGCTGCTCCTCGCCAAGGAGGTTGCCGGCGCCGCGGATGTCGAGGTCATGGCTGGCGAGGTTGAAGCCTGCGCCCAGCGAGTCGAGTGATTGCAGCACCTTCAGGCGGCGTTCGGCCGTTGGCGTCAGCGCCTTGTTGGCGGCGGTGGTCAGCAGCGCATAGGCACGTTGCTTGGAACGGCCCACCCGGCCGCGCAGCTGGTAAAGCTGGGCAAGGCCAAACATGTCGGCGCGGTGGATGATCAGCGTGTTGGCCGTTGAAATATCGAGGCCGGATTCAACGATGGTGGTGGATAGCAGCACATCAAAGGCGCGGTCGTAGAAGCCGGTCATGATGTCTTCAAGCTCGGTCGGGCTCATGCGGCCATGGGCGGCGCGGAATTTCACCTCGGGCACGGCCTCGCGCAGGAAGGCGGCAATCTCGTCAAGGTCAGACACGCGCGGGCAGACATAGAAGCTCTGGCCGCCGCGGAAATGCTCGCGCAGCAGATGTTCGCGGATGGTGATGGGGTCAAACGGCGCCACATAGGTGCGCACCGCCAGCCTGTCCAAGGGCGGCGTGGTGATGAGCGACATTTCCCGCACGCCAGAAAGGGCGAGTTGCAGCGTGCGGGGGATCGGCGTTGCCGAGAGGGTGAGCACATGCACATTGGTGCGCATCTGTTTCAGGCGCTCCTTGTGCTTCACGCCGAAGTGCTGCTCCTCGTCGATGATGAGCAGGCCGAGATCGCGGAACTTCACGCTTTCAGCCAGCAGGGCGTGGGTGCCCACCACCACGTCAATGCTGCCATCGGCCAGGCCCGCCTTCACCTGCTCCAGCTCCTTGCGGCCCACCAGGCGCGAGGCTTGCCCAAGGCGCAAGGGAAGGCCCTTGAAGCGTTCCGAGAAAGTGCGGAAATGCTGGCGGGCCAGCAGCGTTGTCGGCACCACCACGGCCACCTGCTTGCCGGCATAGGCCGCGACGAAGGCCGCACGAAGGGCTACCTCGGTTTTGCCGAAGCCGACATCGCCGCAGATCAGCCGGTCCATCGGGCGGCCGCGCTGCAAATCATCCAGCGCGGCCTCGATGGCGGTGAGCTGGTCTTCCGTCTCCTCATAGGGGAAGCGGGCGCAGAATTCGTCAAACGCCCCTTCGGCCGGCGGCAGCACATCGCCGGCCTTCAACTCGCGGGCCGCCGCTGTCTTGATCAGGTCTCCGGCAATTTCGCGAATGCGCTGCTTGAGCTTGGCCTTCTTGGCCTGCCAGGCGCCGCCGCCCAGCCTGTCCAGCTGCACGCCCTCGGTTTCCGAGCCATAGCGGGAAAGCAGTTCGAGGTTTTCGACGGGCAGGAACAGGCGCGCGTTGTCGGCATAGACCAGCAGCAGGCAATCATGCGGCGCGCCCTGCACTTCAATGGTGCGCAGGCCTTCAAAGCGGCCAATGCCATGGTCCACATGCACCATCAGATCGCCCGGCGCGAGCGACGACAATTCGTTGATGAAATCTGCCGCCTTTTTGGCCTTGCGGGCGCGGCGCACGAGACGGTCGCCCAGAATGTCCTGCTCGGACACCAGCGCCAGGCCGGGCGCCTCGAAGCCCTGCTCCAGCGGCAGGACAATGACGCCCACGATGGCGGTCTCAAGCTTCAATGCCGCCGCCCAGTCTTTCAGTGTGACGATCGGCGCCAGTTCATGGTCGCGCAGGATGGTGGTCAGGCGGTCGGCGGAGCCTTCGCTCCAGCAGGCGATCAGCGTGCGGGTGCCGGCCTTGCGCAAGGCTTCGGTGTGCAGGCGCACGGCATCATAGACCTGGCCCTGCCCTTCGCCGCGCTCGGCGGCAAAGCTGCGGCCCTGCCGGCCATGGAATGAAACAGCGTTGGCGGCGGGGCTTTCAAAGGGCGTCTGCTCCAGCACCGTCTGGTCAGCGAGCAGTTGGTCCCACTCCGTACTGGTGAGATAGAGCCGCTTGGGCGGCAGCGGCTTGTAGGGTGCGGCGCCAAAGCTGTTGGCGCCCAGCGCCTCGCGCCGTGCCTCATAATATTCGCCCACCTGCTCATGGCGCGCTGCCATGCCGGGGCCAGTCTCATTGGCCAGCAGCCACACGGCGTTGGGCAGGAAATCGAAAATGGTGCCCAGCGAGGCGTGGAACAGCGGCAGCCAATGCTCCATGCCCTGATAGCGGCGGCCATTTGTGATGCTTTCGTAGAGCGGGTCAGAAATATCAATGCCGCCGAAAGCCTCGGCATAGGCGGTGCGGAACAGGGCAATGGAAGCCTTGGTCAGCAGCACTTCGTTGGCGGGGTTGAGGCGCAGTTCCTTCAACTGTTCATGGGTGCGCTGGCTTTGCGCATCAAAGCTGCGGATGCTTTCGAGCGTATCGCCGAAGAAATCAAGGCGCACGGGCTGGTCTGCCCCCGGCGGGAACAGGTCGATGAGGCCGCCGCGCACTGCAAAGTCCCCCTTCTCCACAACGGTGCCGACGCGTGAATAGCCGTTATCGGCCAGGAAGGCCTGCAGGCTGTCGAGCGAGATGCGCAAGCCCGGCTTGGCATAGAACGTGGCGGAGGAGACGAGGCTTTGCGGAACCGTCCTTTGCAACACGGCGTTGACCGTGGTGAGCAGAATGAAGGGCTGGCTTAGGCCGGCCTGCAGCCGCGCCAGCGTGGAAAGGCGCTGAGCGAGGATGTCCGCCACCGGAGACACCCGGTCATAGGGCAGGCAATCCCAGGCCGGGAAGCGCAGCGCTTCCAAGCCTGGCGCAAAATAGTTCAACTGCTCTTCAAGGCTGGCCAGATGCTGGTCATCGCGGCACACCATGGCAAGGCCGCGAGAGCCTGCGATGGCCGCCAGTTCCGGCAAGGCCAAAGCCAGTTGCCCGTCAAGCAAGCCAGACAGAAGCGTGCGGCCCGGCAGGCCCAGCTTGGCGGAAAGGCCCTCAGGCAGCATCATGCCGTGGCCTCCGGCCGGAAAGCGAGGATGGCGGAGAGCATGGGTGAGCGGAGGGTATCAGGCACCTCCTCCTGCCCCGTGGCCCAGCGCAGGAGGTCCTGGTCCGGCAATTCCAGAAGCTGGGCGAAGACCGCGAGTTCAGCCCCATCCATGGCGGCGAGATGGCGCATGGCATAGCCGCCCACAAGGATGTCCATTTCCTTGATTCCGCGGTGCGTGGCGCGCCACAACAGGCGCTTGCGCTGGGTTTCGATGTCGCTCTCGGCAGGCATGGGCGCTTCTTAGTTGGCCAAGGCTTGCATCGCAAGAAAATCGCGGCAAACTGCGGCCATGCGCCCTGATTTTCTCAACCCGCTGTTTGCCGATGTTGCCACCGTGAAGGGCGTGGGCGACAAGCTGGCCAAGCTGTTCGGCAAGCTGCTGCGCGGCGAAGGCGCCCTGCCCGCCCGGCTGGTGGACGCGCTGTTCCATTTGCCGGCCTCGGTGATTGACCGGCGCTTCCGCTGCACCATTGCGCAACTGCCGGTTTCGGGTGTGGTCACTTTGGAAGTGTCGATCGGCAAGCACCAGCCGCCGCCGCGCGGCACAAGGCTGCCCTACCGCATTGATGCCCATGACGAGACCGGGCACATGCAACTTACTTTCTTTTCCGCCTATGCCGAACATCTTGCGCGCAATTTCCCCGAGGGTGAGAGGCGCATCATCTCAGGCGAGATCAGTTGGTATGGGTCGGAAGCTCAGATGAGCCATCCGGATTATGTGCTGCGGCCCGCCGATGAAGACAAGCTGCCGCGCATTGAGCCGATTTATCCGCTCACGGCCGGGCTGTCCTCGAAGCTGGTGCAGAAGGTGGTGGCCGCTGGCCTCGCGAAGTTGCCGGTGCTGGCCGAATGGCAGGATGCCGCCTGGCTGCAGCGGCAGGGCTGGCCCGGCTTTGCTGCAGCACTTTCCGCCTTGCATCAGCCCAGCCAGGTGATCCCGCTGGGGGAGCCGCAGCCTGCCCGAAAGCGCCTCGCCTATGATGAACTGCTGGCCAACCAGCTGGCGCTCACCCTCGTGCGGGCTCAGATGAAGCGGGCGGCGGGGCGGGTTCTTTCTGGCACTGGCGCATTGCGCCACAAGCTCATTGGGGCGCTGCCCTATTCGCTCACTTCCGCGCAGGCGGGCGCACTGGCCGAGATTGTGGCCGACATGGCGATGCCAACGCGCATGATCCGCCTGCTGCAAGGCGATGTCGGCTCCGGCAAGACCGTGGTGGCACTGCTGGCGCTGGCCACGGCCGTGGAGGCGGGCGCGCAAGGCGCCTTCATGGTGCCAACGGAAATTCTGGCGCGGCAGCACTTTGCGACACTCGGCAAGCTTTGCGCCGGTTCAGGCCTGCGGCTGGCGTTACTGACTGGGCGCGAGAAGGGCAAGGCCCGCGATGAGGTTCTGGAAGCGCTGGCTGCGGGCGAGGTTGATGTGCTGGTGGGCACGCATGCGCTGTTCCAGGGCGATGTGGCGTTTCATGACCTGGGCCTGGTCGTGATTGATGAGCAGCACCGGTTCGGCGTGCACCAGCGGCTGGCGCTGCAGGCCAAGGGCAAGGAAGCGGTGGACCTGCTGGTGATGACAGCCACGCCCATTCCGCGCACCCTTGCGCTCACTGTGTATGGTGACATGGATGTTTCGAAACTCACCGAGAAGCCCGCTGGCCGCCTGCCCATCGACACGCGGGTGATGCCGATGGAGCGGCTGGAGGATGTGGTGCATGGCTTGCACCGTGGCTTCGAAACAGGCGCGCGCGCCTATTGGGTGTGCCCGCTCGTGGAGGAATCCGAGCAGGTGGACCTTGCCGCGGCGGAAGACAGGTTTGCGGCCTTGCAGGCAGTGTTTCCCGGCAAGGTAGGCCTGATCCACGGCCGCATGAAGGCGCAGGACAAGGACAAGGTGATGGCCGGGTTCCAATCTGGTGCGTTGTCGATGCTCGTTGCCACCACTGTCATTGAAGTGGGCGTCGATGTGCCGGAAGCCAGCATCATGGTGATCGAGAATGCGGAGCGTTTCGGCCTTGCGCAGTTGCACCAGCTGCGCGGGCGCGTTGGGCGAGGTTCGGCCAAATCCTCCTGCCTGCTCCTCTATCAGGCGCCCTTGGGGGAAACAGCCAAGGCGCGCCTTTCCATCATGCGCGAAAGTGAGGACGGATTCCGCATTGCCGAGGAGGATTTGCGCCTGCGCGGGGCCGGCGAGATGCTGGGCACGCAGCAGGCGGGCCTGCCACTGTTCAAGATGGCTGATGTTGTGGTGGACGGAGACTTGCTGGCCGCGGCGCGCGACGATGCGCTTTTGGTGCTGGCGCGGGATGCTGGCCTGACCAGTCCGCGCGGCCAGGCGTTGCGCAGCCTGCTCTATCTCTTCGAGCGCGACGAGGCGATCAGGCTTTTGGCTTCCGGCTGAAGGTGCTGGCCCGCTTATTTTCCGCGGCGGGCGGCAGCGGCTTATCCGGGAAAATGAGACCCATCGAGATCACCAGCTTGAGGCCATCTTCCACGCTCATGTCGAGAATTCGCACATCAGCCTGATCGGCGAAGAACACGTAGCCGGAGGTTGGGTTCGGCGTGGTGCAGACATAGATCGCATACATCTTGCGGCCCGGTTCGAGCCCCACCTGCCCTCCATCCACCTCACGCGAGACAAAGGCTGGCGCCCAGGCTCCGGCGCGCGGCCATTCCACCAGGCAGACATAGCGGAAGGATGAGCCCTGGTCAGCGAACAGTGTCTCGAAGATCTGCTTCGAGCCCTTGTACAGCGAGCGCACCACTGGCGTTGAATGCATCAGCTTGTCCCACCAGCTGATGAGCGTGCGGCCCACCAGATTGGCGGCGAGCGCGCCGATCAGGGTGATCAGGGCCAGCGTGAACAGCAGGCCGAAGCCGGGGATTTTGAACGGCAGGTAAGTGTCGGGATTGTAGGTCGAAGGCAGCCACGGCTTCACCACCGCGTCGAACCTGTCCACCACCCAGAAGGCCGCCCAGATGGTGATGGCGGCCGGGGCGGTGATCACCAGCCCAGTAAAGAAATAGCGGCGCAGGCGCTGAAACAAGCCGGGGGCTGGTGCGGGGCTGCTCATGATTGGCGCTGACGGTTATTGCGAAGCATCGGGCGGGTTCTGCTCATTCCAAACACGGGCACGGGCCTCGGCCTCCAGGCGCACTTCCTCCGTGGCGCTGGCCTTCAGCTGGGTATAGCGCGCCACGATCTGCGGGTTCTCATCGCGCGCGGCCTGCGCGGCAATCGTGTACCAGGTGAGCGCCTTGGTGTCATCCTGCGGCACGATATCGCCCGCCGCGCACAAGTCACCCATATAGGCGGCGGCCTCGGCGGAGTGCTTGCGGATCGCGGCGCTCAACCATTTGAGGCCCTGCTGCGGGTTCTTGCGCATGCCCTCGCCTTCGATGCTCATCACCCCCAGTGCATAGAAGGCGCGGGGGTGGCCATAGTTGGTGGCCATTTGCAGATAGGTGCGGGCGGCGGCCTGCGGGTTGGCCTTGAGCTTGGCGGCAGGGATGCCCAGGCGCAAATAGTCTGCCACGCGCAGTTGCGCGTCCACGGTAATGCGCAGACGGTAGGGGTCCTGCTCTTCGGGGTTGAAGTTGTCGGCCACGCGGCTGAAGTAGGAATAGGCAATGGCAGGGTCCGCCGGCACGCCACGGCCGAGCCGGAACATGTGGCCCAGATACCAATCGGCAACCATGTTGCCGTCGTCCGAGGCCTTCCGGAAGGAGACAAGCGCGCGCTGATAATCGCCACGGGCATAGGCATCGCGGCCAGCCTTCAGGTCATTGGTCCAGAACGGCAGGATGTCGAGACGCGGCAGGCGGATTTCCGGATGCGGCAGGTGGATCTCTGGCGGATCGGTGAAGAAATCAAAAAAATGGGCAAAAACACCCTCTTCGGCGCGGGCCGGGCGGGCCAACAGCGTGCAGGCGAAAAGGAAGACAAGGCAGCACTGAAGCACGGCTGCTTTTCCTTTCGCTGCTGCTTGGATCATCTCAGATTCGCCACTCGTCCTGCCCCAAAGTAGAAAGCAGGCGTTAAAAATTCACACTTTTCCAGAATGCAAAATGGCGGCTGGAAGCGGCACAAATGCGGCGCGCTATCGGCGAAGTTTGGCCAAGTCCGGGTAAAATCAAGATTTATTCGCCCTGTTGCGCGGCTGCAACAGGCCTCCGGGCGCCCTCATGCCCGCCGATTTCCCAACTTCACAAAACTCGGCTAACACTGAAAGTTGCAACAGAACACAGGCCAGACCATGGATTCGCCCAACCCCGCCGCCCTGCCCGCGCCACAGAAGCTCACCTTCAGCTATGTGCGGCGGCCGGGCCTGCTGAAGATCACGCTGATCAACCTGGTGTTCAACCTGCTCACCTTTTCGATCTACCGCTTCTGGGGCAAGACCAATGTGCGCCGCCATATCTGGAGCTGCGTTCACATCAATGGCGAGCCGCTGGAATATACCGGCACAGGAATGGAACTGTTCAAGGGCTTCCTGTTCGTGTTCGGGCTGATCATCCTGCCTTTCATCCTGCTCAGCGCCTTCCTGCAGGCGGCCTATGGCCAGCAAAGCCCGGCCGCCGGGGCGGTGAGCGGCCTGTTCTTCCTCTTCGTCTATGTGATGTTCGGCTATGCCATCTACAAGGCGCGGCGCTATCAGCTGACGCGCACCCTGTGGCGCGGCATCCGCGGCGATCTGGTGGGCTCTGCCATGACCTACAGCCTGGTCTATTTCGGTTCGATGCTGGCCAAGGGCGCCTCGCTGGGCTGGGCCACGCCGGTGATGAACACCGTGCTCCATGAGCAGATCACCAACGAGATGCGCTTTGGCGATGCCGCCTTCAAGTTCAAGGGCCGGGCCGGGCCGCTCTATCCCACCTATGCGCTGTGCTGGGTGCTATCATTTCTGGCGCTCATTGGCGCGGCGGTTGGCATCAGCGTTGCCATCTACTGGATGCAACAGAATTTCCCCGATCTTGGCAGCAAGCATGTTTCCGGCCACACCATCTTGGTGATTGCCATGCTGTTGCTGCTCTTCATTGGTTACATGCTCATCATCCCGGCGCTGTGGGCGATTTATTCGGCCAAGCAGATGCGGGTGTTTGCCGACTATACGCGCTTTGATGGCGCGCAGTTCCGCCTGAAGGCCACTGCCGGAAGCATCATCTGGATGACGGTGGCCAACCTGCTCATCCTGATCTTCACCTTGGGCATAGGCTGGCCGTTCATCCAACAGCGCGTCTACCGCTATGTCATCGACCGGTTGAGCCTTGAAGGTGCGATCGACCTTGAACGGATCGCCCAATCGGCGCGCGCCATTCCGCGCCGCGGCGAAGGCCTTGCGGATGCCTTTGACGTGAGTGCCTGGTGATGGCGGGCGAAGGCATCTATTTCGACGGCAGGTCCGCGAAGGCGCGCATTGTCTCGGTCATTGAGGATGGGCTGATGCTCAGCTTCCAAGGTGAAGACACGCCGCAGCAGCGCTGGAGCATCAAGGGCCTGCACCCGATTGACCCGCCCTCGCCCGGCCAGCCCTACCGGCTGAGCCATGAAGATTATCCCTCGCAGCGGCTGGTGATCCGCGATGGCGAACTGGTCGCCCGGCTGGTGGCGCGTTCGCCACACCTGAAGGGCGGCTATTCGCTGCGCGACATCGGCCACCTGCTGGGCTGGACGGTGGGTGGGCTCGCCGCCTGCGCGGGGCTGGCCTATGTGGCCCTCACGCTGTTGCCGCAGCCCTTGGCTGCCATGATGCCCGCAGGCTGGCGCGAGCGCACGGGCCTGCAAATGGAAACAGCCATGGCCGGCAGCTCGAAGCGCTGCGCAACGCCGGAAGGTGAGCATGCGATCGGCACCTTGCTTGCCAATCTGGCCGAGGGCACGCCGGACATGCCGCCGGTTTCCGTGCATGTCTATGACATTCCGGTTCTCAATGCCTTTGCAGTCAATGGCGGGCGCATCATCGTGACCAGCAAGCTCATTGCCCAGGCCGATGCGCCGGAGGAGCTGGCGGGCGTGCTGGCCCATGAAATCGGACATGTGGCCCACCATCATCCGGAGGCGCAAAGCCTGCGCCTTGCGGGCATGGAAATTCTGAGCAGCGTCATTTCCGGCAGCAATGGCGGCAGCTTTGCTTCCAATGTGGCGCTGCTGGCCACGGTGCTGCGCCATTCCCGCGCCGCGGAAAGCGAGGCAGATGCATATGCCGAGGACATGCTGACGCATGCCTCCATCGACACGCAAGGCATGAAGCGATTCTTTGAAAAGGTCTTGAAGCTGGAGGGTGGCAGCAAGCCGGAGGCCAACAGCACGCTGGCCGAAATCGGCAACATCTTTGCCACGCATCCGGGCACGGAGGAGCGCATCAAGCAAATCAAGCCCCTGCCCCCCGGCGTGACGCCCAAGCCAGCCATGCCGGATTCCGAGTGGAGGGCGCTCAAGAAAATCTGCGCGTGACAGACCCGAAGAAATTGCTTGAACTTTTTTCTCATGTTAACCTAAGGTTGAGCGGGGGCAGTTCAAACTCAGCGAGCGATGATGAAGAAGATTTGCATTCTGGCGGTGGCGGCAGCGATGGCCATGATTTCAACTGGTGATGCCAATGCGGCAGGCTATTGTCCGTCCAGGCCGCAGGGGAAATGCCCCAAGGCAAGGGTGTGGAAGCCGTTTGACCGCAACAAACTCACCGACGCACAGCGCCGCGAGCTTTGGAACAGGCTGAATATCGCGTGTGGCAAGGAATACGGAAACTCCCACCTCGTCGAAATTGATTATTACACCGGGCACTACACCTGCGGATACTGACACGGATCGCGGCAGGGTCAATTGGACCTTGCCGCGTTTCTGGAGCGCCGCCCGAAGCTTGGCCAGCCCTTAAGGGTTGTCTGCTGGCTGAGAAATCGCCGCGTCTTCGCCTTCGTCCTCGCTGATGCGCTCCACCGAAACCACATGTTCGTCATCAGCAGTGTTGATGACGATGACGCCCTGGGTTGAGCGGCCCGCGAGGCGGATGTCATGAACCGGGCAGCGGATCACCTGGCCGCCATCGGTCACCAGCATGATTTCATCCTGCTCGACGACAGGGAATGACGCGACCAGCGGTCCGTTGCGGTCATTCACGGCCATGGCGGTGATGCCTTTGCCGCCGCGGCCGGTGATGCGGTAATCATAGCTTGACGTGCGCTTGCCGTAACCATTGGCCGAAACGGTGAGGATCACCTGTTCAGCGGCCTGCATTTCGGCAAAGCGCTCGGGCGCCAGCGTGAAGCTGTCGGAGCCAGTCTCTTCCTCGTTGCCGCCATTGCCATTTGGCTCGGCCTCGCCCGCCAATGCGCGTGAACGCTTGATGAAGGCATAGCGCTCATCCGGCGTGGCTTCCACATGCCTGAGGATCGACAGCGAGATCACCTTGTCATCATCGGCCAGCCTGATGCCGCGCACGCCAGTCGATCCGCGGGACTGGAACACGCGCACATCGGTGGCGGCAAAGCGGATGCATTGGCCCTGTGCGGTGGTGAGCAGGATGTCATCCGCGTCCGAGCAGGTTTCAACGCCGATCAGCGCGTCCCCCTCCTCCAGCTTCATGGCGATCTTGCCATTGCGGTTGATGCTTTCGAAATCCGCCAGCTCATTGCGGCGAACATCGCCGGAGCGGGTGGCGAAAATGATCTGCAGGCTGGCCCAGCTGGCTTCATCCTCGGGCATCGGCATGATGGTGGTGATGCGCTCGCCGTTTTCCAGCGGCAGCAAGTTGATGAAGGCCTTGCCACGGGCCTGCGGGTTGCCAATGGGCAGCCGCCAGGTTTTCAGCTTGTAGACCATGCCCGCCGACGAGAAGAACAGGATCGGCGTGTGGGTGTTGGCTACAAAGAGCTTGGTGACAAAATCCTCATCGCGCATCTGCACGCCCGCCCGGCCCTTGCCGCCGCGCTTCTGGGCGCGGTAGGCAGAAAGGGGCACGCGCTTGACGTAACCTGCATGAGACACGGTCACGACCATGTCCTCGCGCTGGATCAGGTCTTCATCCTCCACCTCGCCGTCATTGTCCTGAATCACGGTGCGGCGCGGCGTGGCGAAATTGGCTTTCACATCCGTCAGCTCGGTGCGGATGATGGCCATCACGCGGGCGCGGCTGGAAAGGATTTCAAGATAGTCCTTGATCTCGGCGGCCAGCTTTTCCAGCTCTTCCGAGATTTCATCGAGGCCCAGCTGTGTGAGGCGCGCCAAGCGCAACTCCAGAATGGCGCGGGCCTGCTCGTCCGAGAGCACATAGGTGCCATCAGGGCGCAAGGCATGGCGCGGGTCGGCGATCAGGGCAATGAGCGGCGCCAGCTGCTTGGCCGGCCAGGCCCTGGCCATCAAGGCCACGCGGGCCTCGCCTGAATCCTTGGCGGCGCGGATGAGCTTGATCACTTCGTCAATATTGGCCACGGCAATGGCGAGGCCCACCAAGACATGCGCCCTGTCGCGCGCCTTGCGCAGCAGGAACTTGGTGCGCCGGGTGATCACCTCCTCACGGAAGGAGATGAAGGCCCTGAGCAAGTCCAGCAGCGTAAGCTGTTCCGGCTTGCCGCGGTTCAGCGCAATGTTGTTGATGCTGAAAGAGCTTTGCAGCGCCGAGAAGCGCCACAGCTGGTTGAGGATCACTTCCGGCTCGGCGTCGCGGCGCAGCTCGATAACCACGCGCATGCCCTCGCGCGAGCTTTCGTCGCGGATGTCGGAGATGCCCTCGATGGTCTTGTCGCGCAGCAGCTCGGCGATCTTCTCCACCATCATGGCCTTGTTGACCTGATAGGGAATCTCGGTGACGACAAGGGCCTGCCTGTCCTTGCGGATCTCCTGGACTTCCACCTTGCTGCGCAAGGTGACGGAGCCGCGCCCCGTGGCGAAGGCGGACCTAATGCCGGCCCGGCCAAGGATGATGCCGCCTGTGGGGAAATCCGGCCCGGGGATCAGCGGCAGCAGCTCTTCCAGCGTGATGCCGGGCTTGTCCATCATTGCCAGCGTGGCATCGATCACTTCGCCCAGATTGTGCGGGGCCATGTTGGTGGCCATGCCCACGGCAATGCCGCCTGCGCCATTGACCAGCAGGTTGGGATATTTTGCGGGCAGGACAACAGGTTCCTGCCGCTCGCCGTCATAGTTGGGCTGGAACTCGACGGTGTCCTTGTCGATGTCATCGAGCAGCGGCATCGCCGCCTTGTCGAGCCTGCTTTCGGTGTAACGCATGGCGGCGGGCGGGTCACCGTCCACCGAGCCGAAATTGCCCTGCCCGTCGATCAGCGGCAGGCGCATGGAGAAATCCTGCGCCATGCGCACCAGCGCGTCATAGATCGCCGAGTCACCATGCGGGTGATAGCGGCCCATGACGTCACCCACCGTGGTGGCGGACTTGGTGTATTTCTTGTCGGGCGTGCGGCCGCCCTCGTTCATGGCGTAGAGAATGCGGCGGTGCACGGGCTTGAGGCCATCACGCACATCCGGCAGGGCGCGCGAGACGATGACGCTCATCGCATAGCTGAGGTAACTCGCGCGCATCTCCTCTTCGATGGAGATGGGCGAAATTTCCTGCGGATTGGCGGGCGGAAGGCCCTGCTTATCGTTGTTGTCGTCAGCCACTTTTCGGCAAAAACCCCGTGTCGTCTCGCACCCGGGAAGGGGCGGCCCTGATCACAGAATCGGGGCCCCAGAGGGCACAGGATTCATTAGACGTTTTGGGCCTTTCCAGCAACGGAAAGGCCCGCGGAAACCACAGGGTTTTTGGGCTCAAAAACGGATGGTGAAACCGTCTCCGCGCAGCATGCTGCCATCGCGCGTCAGCGTTGAGCAATAGGGCTTGTGGTCAAGCAGATGCTTGAAAAGCACGCAGGCCTTGGTGCCGTTCACCGTCCAGTGCCCGCTGTCCTTCTCGCCCTTGTCGGTGGTCACCGAAATGCCGCCCTTGGCAGTCAGCACCACGCGGGCGCGCACGCTGTCGGCCACGCTCACGTTATAGGTGCCGGGCGCCAGCTTCTTGATTTCATCGGCACTCATCGGGTCGGCCCAGGCCTGACAGGTGGTGACGCCAAGCAAGAGGCCAGCAGCAAGAATGGCTTGGGGGGTGAACGGCATGCGCTGTCTCCTTGATCGCAGGGTTTGTGCCCGGTGGGTGTGCCCCTACACATACAAGCGCAGATGGCGTTTTCAAGGCCCGGCAACGCGGCGCTGGTGCTGCCAAGGCCGTACAGAAATGGAAATGCCCGCTGGCGCGGGCATGTTGGTGAGGCGTTGCTGACCGGAAGGCCAGTTCAAATGCGCTTGATGGTCAGGCCATTGCCAATGAGGGCGCCGTTCTGGTCTGACAGGGAAGAGCAGCGCATCTGGCCGCCCAGCCACTTGCTCCAGGAAATGCAGAGGCGGTCTCCCGCCACATGCCAGTGGCCGGTGTCGTGCTGGCCGCCAGTGTCGCCAACGATCTTGCCATTGGCGAACAGCCGCACATTGAGGGAAACCACATCCATCACGGCCACCTCATAGGCGCCGGGTGCGAGGCCCCGCAGCTGGCTGGCAGAAAGCTTGGCATCCCCGGCCATCGCCCCGTGGAAGGGCAAAACAGCCGCGAAGGCACAAGCCAAAAGGGTCTTGCGCATCATTTCTTGTCCTTGAAGGTCTATGTTGCAGCGCACAAAACCGGAAAGGTGGGCGAAATTATGGCTTCCAGACCATTTTGCCGTTCCGGATGATGGCGATGGGGTTCTGGTTTCCGTCGTAGGTCGGGTCAACCTCATAGTCTTTCAGGACAAATTGCCCGTCATCAAACACCCAGGTGCCATCGGATGAGGCATCGGCAAGGCCGCGCCACTTGGCGAATTCGGAGATGCTGTTGGTCTTGGGGTCAAAGGCCGCGTTGGTGAGATCGGCAGATGCCACGAATCCCTTGAAGGCCATGGATTTCAGCTTGGCGTTCTCCTGGTCGGCATAGGCATAGTCAAACTGGGGGGATGCAAAGCTCAGGCGCTTGAGGCCCTCGGCCCCGGTGTCGAGATAGAAGATGTTGGTTTCGTTGTAGGCAGCCATGGAACAGGAGAAGGCATAGAGCGTGGCCTTGTTCTCTGGCTCATCGGCGGGCGCGTCCTTGTGCTTGTATTTGATGGTGAAGGTTTCGGGCTCGTTCAAACCGGCCAGCGTGTCGGCGGTCTTGTCACATTCGCCAGCAGCCTCCGCCACGAACTTGGCCTTGGCGCTTTCGATGGTTGAGGCGGCCGTGTCCTGCCCACCCTCCGGCGCATCGCCACATTTGGGCAGGTTGTAGCGCGCGAAGTCATCCTGCTTGATCGGCTTCAGCTTGGCGCTTTGGATGTGGAGCGGCGTGTAAGGCGGGTCCTGTATTGCGCCATTCACCTGGCGCAGCACATAGCAGCCTGCAAAGGCGCTGATCTTGCCGCTGGCATCAGTGGCGCGGATGGCCACCGGCACGTTGAAAAAAACCGAGCCTGCCGCGCCATCGCCCGTATAGTCTCCCGTCAGCACATCCACATGCTGGGTGCTTTCAAAGCCCTTGGCATAGGTCTCGAAGTCCTTGGCTGGCGGATCGCCGAAATATCCCCAGGCGCGGGCATATTGTTTCTGGTTGATTGCGTTGTAGAGCGAACGGATCAGGCTTTCCGGGGTGGAACGGTCATCAAGATAGGAATCCGCGGCATGGGCTGTTGCGGCCCCGCACAGGAGGCCCGCCATCACACCTGCAACAAAGCGCTTCATCTGCTTGGCCTCCACCTGATTTCCTTACCCGCCATCGATGGGCTGTTGGGCAGGCAGATTTGCACCGAACGGCGCGGCGCTCAAGCGCCAGTCAAATGCGCGGGAAAGTTCCTTGCCGCTGGCGCTCCTTGCGCAGCGGCGTGAAAGCCCACCAGTTCAAGGCCTCACCAGTTCTGGCCTGATGGATGGCGGCGGCAAAGGTATCATGCACGCAGGGGTCATGGCGCGCGCCGGTCAAAAGGCTGATGCGGGTGTAGAGCTCATCGGCATCCTCCCTCGCCAATTGCGCAACGGAGGATATGCCCAGCATTTCAAAATCCCCCAGCATCGCCTTGCCGATGTTGCGCAGGGCGGCGAGGCTTTCAGGTGGCTTGGCGCCGCCCTGCCCCTGCCGTTCCTTCAGCGTGACGCTCAGAACGGAACCTCGTCATCGAGATCGCGCGCAAAGCTCTGCTTGGGGGCCGAGGTGCGCGGGCGCTCCATCGGGCTGGAAGCGCCGAAGTCATCGCCGCCGCCATAGGAGGCGCCGCCGGCATCACCGCTGCCCGGGCGGCCGCCCAGCATGGTGAGTTCGCCGCGGAAATTCTGCAGCACCACTTCGGTGGTGTATTTCTCGGCGCCATCCTTGTCGGTGTATTTGCGGGTTTGCAGTTGGCCCTCCACATAGACGGTGGAGCCCTTCTTCAAATATTGCTCGGCCACCTTGGCGAGGTTTTCATTGAAGATCACCACGCGGTGCCACTCGGTCTTTTCCTTGCGCTCGCCGGAATTGCGGTCCCGCCAGGTTTCCGAAGTGGCGAGGGAAAGATTGACGATCGGCTTGCCGTCCTGGGTGTGGCGCACCACCGGGTCTGCCCCGAGATTGCCCACCAGAATCACCTTGTTCACAGAACCTGCCATGTCATTTTCTCCCTTCACGCGTCTTCCGTTGACTGCCTGCTCATAACGCCAATCGCCCGCCCTGTGCGGGGGATCGACGCTCCGTCCACAGACTTTTGAAAGCTCCGTCCACTGAGCGTATGTTCTACAAATGTTCCCGTCAAGGCAAAAAACAAGGCCCGCTTTTCAACGGGCCCTGTCAGATGGATGGCGATGCCTTGGATGCTGCGCTTGCGAAATCAGCCACGGCGAAGGAACTGCACCAGACGCTCAAAGCGCGAAACGGCTTTGTGCGGGTTGGCGAGATAGCGTTCCGGGTGCTTCACGTTCTGCAGCAGCGCGGCGCTGTAAACTTCTGAATAAGCGTTGTAAATTGAGTTGTACATGGTCTTTCTCCTTTCGGAATTGGTAAGCCAAGCGATACTCTTCGCACTTGCGGAAGACAAATGGCGAAAAGTGACATGACGTGTAACAAAAACTTACATGCGTTAAGGAATTCGCGTGTATAGATGGGCCATGGCACGGCGACTCCCCTCCCTCAACGGATTGAAGGCATTCGAAGCTGCGGCCCGGCTGGAGAGTTTCTCCGAGGCGGCGGACAGCCTGTTTGTCACCCACGCCGCCATCAGCCGCCACATCCGCGAGCTGGAAGATTATCTGGGCACAGAGCTTTTCACCCGCACGGGGCGCGGCGTTGTGCTCACTGAGGCTGGCCGCCGCTTCAGCACGAAGCTCACCCCATTGTTCGACCAGTTGGCCGACGCCGCGCGCGAGGCCGCTGCGGTGGGACAAGCGCGCGCGCTGAAGGTTTCGGTGCAGCCGGCCTTTGCCTCGCGCTGGCTGGTGAGCCGGCTCGGGCATTTCAACACCCTACACCCGGACATCGAATTGCATGTCGACCCCTCCAACGAGTTGGCCGATTTCCGCTCCGATGATGTGGACGTCGGCCTGCGCTATGGCCGCGGCGATTGGGACGATGTGGAGGCTGTGCGCCTCACCGATGTGGTTTACTTCCCGGTCTGCTCGCCCAAGTTCCTGGCGCGGCATCCGGACATCAAGCCGGCTGATCTGCCGCGCCTGAACCTGCTGCATGAAGACAAGAAGGAATGGTGGGCCGAGTGGCTGGAATTTGCCGGTGTGGCCAAGGCCGATGTCTCACGTGGGCCACTGTTTCAGGCGCAGCTTGCGCTGGAGGCCGCCGAATCTGGCCAGGGCTTTGCCTTGGGCGACCAATTGCTCTGCACCGACAGCCTGATCGACGGCTGGCTGGTGCGGCCCTTCAACCAGGACATGAAGGCCGAGGGCGCCTATTGGCTGGTGCGGCGCAAGGGCCAGCGCGAGAACGGCCCGATGCGCGCCTTCCGCGAGTGGCTGGCCGGGGAAATTGTGGAAACCAACAAGAAATTCCAGGCCTTCAAGGCACAAGGCTTGAAGCCCGCGTGAAAAGCCGCCAGCACTGGGCCTGACACTCACGAGAGATTCGGCGATGGCAAAGAAGAAATATGACTGCTTGAAATGCCCGGGCTACTGCTGCTCCTACCCCATCATCGAGGTGAAGGACCGGGACGCGGCTCGCATTGCCCGCCATTTCGACATGCCCATGGAAAAGGCGGAGAAGAAGTTCTTCAAATCGGCCCATGGCTACAAGCGCATCATGCGGCGCAAGAAGGATCCGCATTTCGGGCAGATCTGCCAATTCTTCGACACCGAGAAAAGGCGCTGCACGATTTATGAGGCGCGGCCCTTCCCTTGCAAGGATTTCCCCGGCGACAGCAATTGCGGCTATTACGATTTCCTGACCTTCGAGCGGACCGCGCAGCGCGATCGCAATTTCATCTCAACCACCGATCACAGCGAAGACTGAGGGCGCAGCACCCTCAAGCCTTTGTGCGCTCGGTGTCACAAGCCGGAAGGTGCACCGCACCGGGCATCTGCGCCAGCTCATCCTTTGTCATGCATAGGCGCAGGCCGGCCTTTTGCACGCCGGTGACCAGCCGCTCCAGCTGTTCAGCGCCGCTGAATGTGCCGAAATTGGTGAGCAGCTTTTCCGCTGACCAGGTGGGGTCGATCACGCCCAGCGCCTTCTTGTATTGGGCGGCCTCATCCATCTTGCCGAGATAGGCCGCATCCATCGCCAGGAACTCATTGTTCACGGGCGCGGCCCGGGCCGAGAGCTTGGCGAAATCGAAGGAGCGCGCGAAATCCCCGCCATAGAAGAGCACGGGGTAAAGCGTGGTGTTGTACCAGAAGGGATAGGTGGGGTTCAGGCTCAAGGCCTTGTCCACATTCTTGAGTGCAAGATCGGCCTTGCCCGCCTGCATCATGAAGGGGCTGGTGATCAGCAGGATGTCGGCATTGTTGGGGGCGAGTGACAGGGCCTGCTCGGCTTCCGAGGCCATCTTGGATTGGTCATGCAGCAGCGAATAGACTTGCGCCATCGCGGCATGGGCCTCGCCATCGTCGGGGTCCAGCGTGACGGCAGTGTTGGCCTCTTCAACCATTTTGGGCATGGCTGTCTCTGGCGGCTCATTGCCATAGAGAAGCTTGAGAAGATTGACCCAGGCGAGGCCCACATGGGCGCGGGCAAAATTGGGATCAATGGCAATGGCCTTGGTGAACATCTCCTCCGCCTTGGGCACGGATTCCTTGCTCATGTGGTGCGATGCCTCGAGGCCGACCTGATAGGCGTCATAGGCGCTCCACTCCTGGGGCGGCTTGCGGCGGATGAGGTTGCGCTCACTGTGGGCGGCGGCGGCGTCATGGCCCATCACCGAGGTGGCGATGCGGTTGGTCACCTCCGCCTCCACCGCGAAGACATCATCGCCCTCACGCTCAAAGCGCTCGGCCCAAACGTGGCTGTTGCTGGCGGCGTCGATCAACTGCGCCGTGGCGCGCACCCGGCCGGGCAGCGATTCCACGCTGCCTTCCAGCACATATTTCACGCCAAGCTCCCGGCCCACCTGGCGCACATCCACCGGCCTGTCCTTGTATACGTCGCTTGAGTTGCGGGCGATGACCGCGAAATCCTTGGAGTGGGAAAGATCGGTGATGACATCCTCCGTCATCATGTCGGCGAACTTGTCGCCCTTGGGGTCGGTGCCCAGGTTGTTGAAGGGCAGCACGGCGATGCCCGGCAACTCAACGGATTTGCGGGCGGGGCGGTAAAGCATAGTGGTGGCGGCAACCCCGGCCGCGAAGGCCACAATCACAAGGGCAAGCCAGCCCCAGCTGCGCGAAGCCGCCCGCTTTGCCATGGGCGGCACGCCTGGCTGAACAGGCGGTTCATAGATATAGCCGCGCTTGGGCAGGGTCTTGATGATGGCGCGTTCGGTATCCCCGATCGCCTTGCGGATCTCGGTGATGCACTGGACGAGGCTGTCGTCAGTCACCGCCACATCAGGCCAGACCGCCGCCATGACCTCTTCCTTGGTCACCATCTTGCCGGCATTGGCGTGGAGGATTTTCAGCACCGCCAGAGATTGCGGCCGGAGCGCCACGGCCGAAGCCGCATCCGGGCCAGCCTTGCCGTTGTGCCAATCAATGTATGGAACGGCCCCCTCCCGGCGCGTCACCGGGTCTCCCGAATCCATCATGCACTCCTCTGCTGCCCAGAATTGAACCTTCGCCGTTTTTTCGCATTTTTGGAAGGGGAATGGCGGCTTTCGGGAAAATTTCGGAAGTCTTCGGCAGGACTTCAGAAAGGTCTCAGGACCATTCATGCCTGCCCAAGGCATGATTTCAACCGTCTGGAACCGGCTGGGGGCAGCCTAATTTAGTGAGGAAGAAGGGCTTTCGCAGTCCGGCAAGACAAGTTGCAGGCGCCGTTCCGCCACCGGGGTTTTTGGGTGGTGCGGCAGCCAAGGCAGGCGCCAGCGCCACCGCTGCACTCTCCCCTCGGAGGCAGCTGGCCGCCACAGATGTCTCCGCCGAATTCCCGTGCGATGCCCGGACCTTCACATAGACACCCGATCCGGAGTTTCGCCCTGGCGAAACATCGGTACATCAGGGCCTATCTTCTAGGTTCATCGCCCCCGGTAATCTAGAGATAGGCCTTGATGATCCCAATGAAATCAACGGCCTTGAGGCTGGCGCCGCCCACCAGCGCGCCATTGACATTGGCAACACCCATCAGCTCCGCCGCGTTGGACGGCTTCACCGAGCCACCATAGAGAATGCGCGTGCCAGCGCCCTCTTCGCCCATCACCTTGGCCAGTTCGGCGCGGATGTGGGCGTGGGCTTCCTCAACTTCCTTGGTGGTGGGGGTGAGGCCGGTGCCGATGGCCCAGACCGGCTCATAGGCCACAACGGTGTTCGAGGCCGTCGAGCCAGCCGGGATGGAGCCCTTGATCTGGCCGGTGAGGACTTCAAGCGTCTTGCCGCCCTTGCGTTCATCCAGCGTCTCGCCGATGCAGATGATGGCGGTCAGGCCCGCCTTGTGGGCGGCCTGGGCCTTGGCGGCCACTTGCGCATCGGTTTCCTTGTGGTTGGTGCGGCGCTCGGAATGGCCGACGATGACAGAGGTGGCGCCAGCGTCCTTGAGCATGTCGGCGGAAATGTCGCCAGTGTGGGCGCCGGAAACAGCCGCGTGGCAATCCTGCCCGCCGAGCTTGATCTTGGAGCCCTTCATCACCGACTTGGCGCGGCGGATGAGCGTGGCGGGCGGGCAAATCATCACATCGCACTTCAGCTTCACATCGCGCAGCATGCCGGCGAGAAGGCGCGGCTCACGCAGGGCGGCGGTGGTGCCGTTCATTTTCCAGTTGCCGGCAACCATGGGGCGGATGGACGTCATCTTTTATCCTCGATCTTGGTGTGGTTTTGGCGCCTCTTAGCAAAGCGATCCCGCACTTGCGAGGGAAAACATGCATCCCTATAAGCATGCCACGGCCGATTTGGCCGTGAACATTTGAGGTTTTGTCTATGCTCACGCAGATGCGCGGTTTCGCCAACAGCTGGATTGCCAAGGTCCTTTTCGGCCTCCTGGCCCTGGCCTTCGTGAGTTGGGGCATTTTCGCCAATTCGGCCAGCAGCGGGATATTTGATGCCGTGCTTTCGCTCACCGGCTGGGGGCCCAAGGACATGGCCAAGGTTGGCTCTGTCACCATCAATGGCGATGAGTTCACCAAGACGCTGCAGCGGCAACTGAAATCCATGGCGGCCCAGACCGGTCAGAACGTGACCATCGACGACGCCCACAAGATGGGGCTGGACCGGCAGGTGCTGGACAACCTCATTGCCCAGGCCGCAGTAGGCGTGGAAGCGCGCAGCCTGAAGCTTTCGGTTTCGCCCGCGGTGATCCAGGGCGAGATGATGCGCGAGAAGAGCTTCCAGGGCGCCAATGGCCAGTTTGATCCCGTGGCCTTCCGCCGGGCACTGGAAAACAATGGCATGACGGAAGCAGCTTATGTGGCGTTGCAGACGCGCATGCACACTGATGCGGCAATTCTCGACACGGCTTCGGGCGACACAATCCTTCCCAAGGCCTTTGCCGATGCGCTGAACCAGTATCAGGGTGAGGCGCGCGATGTGAAGTATTTCGATGTGACGGTCAGCGAGGCGGACGTGGCCAAGCCGACTGACGCTGAAATCGATGCGCAATACAAAAAAACGCCTGATGCCTACACGGCGCCGGAATACCGCACCGGCGCCCTGCTCAGCGTTGATGCGGCCAGCCTTGCCGCCCAGCAGACCCTGACGCCAGAAGAACTTCAGGCCGGCTATGACAAGTACAAGGCCGAATATTTCCAGCCGGAAAAGCGCACGCTGATCCAACTGCCCTTCCCCAGTGTCGATGCCGCCAAGAAGGCCAAGGAGCGGATTACAGCGGGCGAAGACATCATCAAGATCGCCGGCGAGCTTGGCCTGAAGGATACGGACGTGACCCTGACCGACAAGGTGAAGGGCGACTTCCTTGACAAGAAGATCGGCGAAGCGGCCTTCGCCCTCACCGAGGGCCAGGTGAGCGACCCCATCGAGGGTGGCCTTGCCATCGCGGTGATCAAGGCCGTGAAGGTGAACCCCGCCAAGCAGCCCACGCTGGAGGAAGTGAAAGACCAGCTCACGCAGCGCCTGCAGCTTGAAAAGGCCAAGGCGCGCATGCAGGAAGTTTATGACGCGGTGGAAACCGCCCGCACCGACAAGATGAAGTTTGAAGACATCGCGGCGCGCGCTGGCATCAAGTTCACCGAGGTTCCGGCCATTTCCGCTTCCGGCCAGGGCCAGGACGGCAAGGACATTGACCTGCCTTCCAAGCCTGATGTGCTCAAGGCGCTGTTTGCCAGCGACACTGGCGTGGAGAATGACGCGCTGGGCGTGGGCGATGGCTATGTCTGGTATGAGGTGCGCTCGGCCATTCCTTCCGCGCTGCGCCCGCTTGACCAGGTGAAGGACCAGGTGACCAAAGACATCATAGCGCAGCGGCTGCGCGCTGCCGCCGCTAGCAAGGCCAAGACGCTGGTTGATGCCCTCACGGGCGGCAAGACCATTGAAGCCGTGGCCCAGGAAAATAACGTGACCGTGAAAACCGTGGCTGACCTGAAGCGCAACCAGCAGACGCCGGAGTTTGACGGAGCGGCGCTGAATGCCGCCTACAGCGTGCCCGACCAGGGCTTTGGCAGTTCGCTGGGTGGCGATGGCAAGAGCGCGCGGGTGATCCAGGTGGTGAAAGTGGCGCTGCCTGCAGTGATGGCAACCTCGCCTGATCTCGAGAACATCAAGAAGCAGGTCCGTACCGCCTTTGGCAATGACATGCAGTTTGCGCTGGTGAAGGCGCTGCGCAAGAGCGCTGGCGTCAAGATCAATGACGCGCTGTGGAAGCTGGACACCGGCGGCGAAGCGCCCCCGGCTGAGTAAGGCCCATGGTTGTCTCGCCAAACTATGAGGCCTTTGCCGCCGCCTATGAGGCAGGCAAGCCGCAGATTTTGCTGACACGGCTGGTGGCTGATCTGGAAACACCTGTTTCAGCCATGCTGAAGCTTTCGCGCAATGCCCGCTATTCCTTCCTGCTCGAATCTGTCGAAGGCGGGGCGGTGCGCGGGCGCTATTCGATCATCGGCATGAACCCGGACCTGATCTGGAAGGTGGAAGGCGGGCGTGCCTCGATCAACCGCAAGGCCTTGATCGACGCCAAGGCCGGTTTTGCGCCGGTGGACCAGCAGCCACTCTTGGCGCTGCGTTCCCTGCTGGCTGAAAGCCGCATTGACTTGCCGCATGATGCGCCGCCCATGGCAGCGGGCGTTTTTGGCTATCTCGGCTATGACATGGTGCGGCTGATGGAAGAGCTGCCGCAGCCCAAGCCCGATGCGCTGGGCCTGCCCGATGGCATGATGATCCGCCCGACGGTGATGGCGATTTTCGACAGCGTGAAAGACGAAGTGACGGTGACGGCCCCGGTTTATCCCGATGCGGCCCTCACGGCCCGCGCCGCCTATGCGCGCGCGTCCGAACGGCTTTCGGAAGTTGTCGATGCGCTGGACCGGCCCATCGACATGTCGCTGCGCCAGCTGGAAACGGCGCCGATCACGGCCTCGCACTCCAACACACCGCCCGAGCAATACAAGGACATGGTGTTGAAGGCGAAGGAATATATCGCCGCCGGTGACATCTTCCAGGTGGTGCTGTCACAGCGCTTCGAAAGCGAATTCTCGCTGCCGCCCTTCGCGCTTTACCGGGCGCTGCGGCGCGTGAACCCATCGCCATTCCTTTACTATCTGGACTTTGACTCCTTCGCCGTTGTCGGCTCCAGCCCAGAGATCCTGGTGCGGGTGCGCGATGGCAAGGTTTCCATCCGCCCCATTGCAGGCACGCGCCGCCGCGGCGCCACACCCACCGAAGACAAGGCGCTGGCCGAAGAGCTGCTGGCCGACCCAAAGGAACGCGCCGAACACCTAATGCTGCTGGACCTTGGCCGCAATGATGTGGGGCGCGTGGCGGAGATCGGCTCGGTCAAAGTGACCGACAAGTTCATCCTCGAATTCTACAGCCAGGTGATGCACATCGTTTCCAACGTGGAAGGCAAGCTCGACAAGAAGCATGACCTGATTGACGCGCTGGTGGCCGGCTTCCCGGCCGGAACGGTTTCCGGCGCGCCCAAGGTTAGGGCGATGGAAATCATCGACGAGATGGAAGTGCACAAGCGTGGCATCTATGGCGGCTGTGTTGGCTATTTCGGCGCCGATGGCGAAATGGACACCTGCATCGTTCTGCGCACGGCCATCGTCAAGGATGGCAAGATGTATGTGCAGGCGGGCGCTGGCGTGGTTGCTGACAGCGTGCCCGAAAGCGAATTGCAGGAATGCGTCAACAAGGCCAAGGCGCTGTTCCGCTCGGCGGAAGAGGCGGTACGCTTTGCGGGCCGCGCCGGGAGGGGGCAATGATCATCCTCATCGACAACTATGACAGCTTCACCTGGAACCTTTATCACTATCTGGGCGATCTCGGCGCCGAAACGGTGGTTCACCGCAATGACAAGATTTCGGTGGGCCAAGTGATGAGCGCCAAGCCCGAGGCCATTGTGATTTCCCCCGGCCCCGGCACGCCGGCGCAGGCGGGAATCATCATTGACCTGATCAAGGAAGCCTCCGGCAAGATTCCGATCTTCGGCGTGTGCCTTGGCATGCAGGCGATGGGCGAGGCCTTTGGCGGCCATGTGGTGCGCGCACCCTCGCAGATGCATGGCAAGGTTTCGCAGGTGCGCCACAGCAGCAAGGGCGTGTTCGCCGCCCTGCCCCAGGATTTTGCCGCCACGCGCTATCACTCGCTGGTGGTGGACCGGGCCACGCTTCCTGCCGATCTGGAAATCACCGCCGATACCGATGGCCTGATCATGGGCCTGCAGCATAAGACCAAGAATGTGCATGGCGTACAGTTCCACCCCGAGAGCATTGCCTCGGAGCATGGGCACAAGATCCTGAAGAACTTCCTTGATGGGGCAACGGCAAAGAATGGCTGATCTCAAGGCCCATATCGCCAAGGCCGCCAGCGGCCAGCCGTTGGCCCGCGATGAGGCGCGCGATGCCTTCAATGTGATGATGTCGGGCGAGGCAACGCCATCGCAGATTGCCGGCCTGTTGATGGCGCTGCGGGTGCGCGGTGAATCGGTGGATGAGATCACTGGCGCCGTAGAGATCATGCGCGAGAAGATGTTGCGCGTGGAAGCGCCGGCCGATGCCATCGACATCGTGGGCACGGGTGGTGATGCCTCGGGCTCCTACAACATTTCAACCTGCGCGGCCTTCATTGCGGCGGGGGCCGGCCTCAAGGTGGCCAAGCATGGCAACCGGGCGCTTTCCTCCAAATCTGGCGCGGCGGACGTGCTGCTGGCGCTGGGCATCAAGATTGATGTGCCACCGGAGGTGATTTCGCGCTGCGTGCGCGAGGCCAATGTGGGTTTCATGTTTGCGCCGGCCCATCATTCCTCGATGAAGCATGTGGGGCCGACACGGGTGGAACTTGGCACGCGCACGATCTTCAACCTGCTTGGACCCCTGTCCAACCCTGCTGGGGCGAAGCGGCAGGTTACTGGCGTGTTTTCAAAAGCTTGGATGGAACCCCTCGCGCATGTTCTGAAGAACCTCGGAAGCGAGGCCTGCTGGATCTGCCATGGCGAGGGCGGCATGGATGAGATTGTGCCCACGGGGACGACGTGGATTTCGGAATTGAAGAATGGAGAGATCCGCTCCTTCGAGATCACGCCGGAGGCCGTGGGGATTGCCCGCTCGAAGCCAGACGAGTTGAAGGGCGCGGATGCCGCGCATAACGCCGAAGCGTTGCGCGCGGTGCTGGATGGCAAGCCTTCGGCCTTTGCCGATGCGGCAGCGATGACCGCTGGCGCGGCGCTGGTGGTTGCCGGCAAGGCCGCGGATTTGAAGCTGGGCGTTGCCAGCGCGCGCCATGCCTTGCAGAGCGGCCTGGCCAAGACGGCACTGAACCGGCTGATCGAGGTTTCCAACAGCTGATGGCCACCATCCTCGACAAAATCGCCGCCTACAAGCGCGAAGAAGTGGCCGCCGCAAAGCATGCCGTTTCCAAGGCCGACTTGCATGAGCAGATCGCCATGGCGGAGGGCCCGCGCGGCTTTCTCAAGGCGCTGGAGGCGAAGAAGGCGGCAGGCGCCTATGGCCTGATTGCCGAAATCAAGAAGGCCTCGCCCTCCAAGGGGCTCATCCGCGCGGATTTTGACCCGCCTGCCTTGGCCAGGGCCTATGCCGCCGGTGGAGCAGCCTGCCTTTCGGTGTTGACCGACGCGCCGTCTTTCCAAGGGGCGCCCGCTTATCTTTCAATGGCGCGCGGCGCCTGCGCCCTGCCCGCCTTGCGCAAGGATTTCATGCTCGACACCTATCAGGTGCTCGAGGCGCGCGCCTGGGGCGCCGATTGCATCCTGCTGATCATGGCGATGATTGACGACGCGCTGGCGGCAGAGCTGGAGGCCGCCGCCGTGGCGCATGGCATGGATGTGCTGATTGAAGTGCATGACGAGGCTGAGCTGAAGCGGGCGCTGAAGCTCCGTTCACGGATGATCGGCATCAACAACCGCAACCTGCACACTTTCGAAACGAAGCTGGAAACCACGGAACTGCTCGCGCCGATGATTCCTTCCGACAGGATGATCGTGGCCGAGAGCGGGCTGTTCACGCCGGCCGACTTGGCGCGGCTGGCCAAGGTTGGCGCTTCCACATTCCTGATTGGCGAAAGCCTGATGCGCCAGCAGGATGTGACGGCAGCCACAAAGGCGATTTTGCAGAGATGAGCAAGCTTTCCCACATCAACGCCAAGGGCGAGGCGCATATGGTGGATGTGTCCGATAAGCTTGTCACCAGCCGCACGGCCATCGCCCGGGCGCGGGTGAGCATGAAGGCCTCAACGCTGAAGCTGATCAAATCCGGCACTGCCGCCAAGGGCGATGTGCTGGCCACGGCGCGCATCGCTGGCATCATGGCTGCCAAGAGAACCTCGGAACTCATTCCGCTGTGCCACCCGCTGGCGATCAGCAAGGTGACGGTGGAATTCACGCTGGCCGCGCGGCACATTGATGTTGAGGCGCTGGTGAAGGTGGAGGGCAAGACCGGCGTGGAGATGGAGGCGCTGACTGCCTGCTCCGTGGCCTGCCTCACGCTTTACGACATGGTGAAAGCGGTGGACCGCGGGATTGTGATTTCTGATTTGCGGCTGGTGGAAAAGACCGGCGGCAAATCCGGCACCTTCAAGGCCAAGTGAGATGGCACTGCTGCCGGTCGAGGACGCCCTAACCCGCATTCTCGCCACGGCGCAGCTGTTGCCGCCTGAGCGTTTGGCGCTGGCCGGTGCGCTAGGCCGGGTGACAGCCCTGGACATCAAGGCGAGGCGCGACCAGCCGCCTTTCGCGGCCTCTGCCATGGATGGCTTTGCGCTGCGCCACGCCGATGTGGCCGCACTTCCGGCGCGGTTGAAAGTGACAGGGCTTTCTGCCGCCGGACATGGCTTCAAGGGAACAGTCAGGCCGGGAGAGGCTGTGCGCATTCTCACCGGCGCGCCGCTGCCCAAGGGGGCCGACACGGTGGTGATCCAGGAAAACACCAGCCGCGATGGTGATGCGCTGGAAGTGATTGCGCCCACGGCGTTTGGCAAGAACATCCGCAGGGCGGCCCTGGATTTCGCCAAGGGTGACATTCTCGTGCCGGCCGCCACGCGGCTGAATGCGCGGGACATCGGGCTTGCTGCCTCGGGCAATGTGGCACTGCTCCGTGTACGGAGGAAGCCGGTGGTAGCGGTGCTGACAACGGGCGATGAGCTGGCCCTGCCCGGCACCATGCCGAAGGCAGACCAGATCACCTCTTCCAACAACCATGCGCTTGCTGCCTATGCCGAGAGCCTGGGCGCTGAAGTGATGAACCTTGGCATTGTTCCCGACAAGCTTGCCACCATCACCCGCGCCATTGCCAAGGCGGCGAAGGCCGATGTGCTGATCACCACCGGTGGCGCGTCGGTGGGTGACACTGATTTCATCCAGGAAGCGCTGCGCCGCGCCGGTGTGAAGATTGATTTCTGGAAGATCGCCATGCGGCCGGGCAAGCCCTTCATGTTCGGCACCAAGGGCAAGCTGCGCGTGCTGGGCCTTCCGGGAAACCCGGTGGCAGCGCTGGTGTGCGCGCGGCTGTTCCTGAAGCCCCTGCTGGCCAAGATGGCGGGGCTTGAGGCCGCCGAAGCGCCGGTTCTGGCGCGGCTGGGCACGGATCTTGCCGCCAATGACCAGCGGCAGGACTATTTGCGCGCCACGCTTGAAGTGCTGGCCGATGGAACGCGGGTGGCAAGCGCGGCCGGCATTCAGGATTCCTCGATGCAGCGCGTGATGCGCCAGGCGGGCTGCCTGATCATCCGCCCACCGCATGCGCCAGCCGCCAAGGCGGGTGAATTGCACCCCATTCTGCTGCTCGATTGGTGATCATAAGAGAAACACTTGCGGAACTTTGCGGGAACGGATATAGGTGTTGTGGGTTTGTTCTGATTCACGAGGCTTATCATGCTCACACGAAAACAGCTTGAACTTCTGCTCTTCATCAACGAGCGGCTGAAGGAAGAAGGCGTTCCACCCTCTTTCGAGGAAATGAAGGCGGCGCTGGACCTGCAGTCGAAATCCGGCGTGCACCGGCTGATCGTGGCCTTGGAGGAGCGCGGCTTCCTGAAGCGCATGCCGAACCGGGCGCGGGCGCTGGAAGTGATCAAGCTGCCAGAAAGCCACACGCCTTCGCTGGTGAAGAAGGGCGGCTTCACGCCCAATGTGATCGAAGGCTCGCTCGGCAAGGTGAAGCCCCTGCCCGCGGCCAATGACGGGGCGCCACGCGCCACGGCCATTCCGATGATGGGGCGCATTGCGGCAGGTGTGCCCATTGCCGCCATTCAGGATCATTCCGCCAACATCATGGTTCCGCCCGAGATGCTGGGCGGCGGGGAACACTTCGCCCTTGAGGTGAAGGGGGACTCGATGATCGAGGCCGGGATTTTTGATGGCGACACGGTGGTGATCCGCAAGGGCGACTCCGCCAACAACGGCGACATCGTCGTGGCGCTGGTGGATGACGAGGAAGCCACCTTGAAGCGCCTGCGCCGCAAGGGTGTATCGATCGCGCTGGAAGCGGCCAACCCGGCATATGAAACCCGCATCTTCGGGCCGGACAGGGTGCGTGTTCAGGGCCGGCTTGTGGGCCTGATGCGGAAGTACTGATTTCAGTTCTGCGCTGCCTTGTGGCGCGCTCCTGCGTGCCTGCCGTGGTGGTGCTTGTGGTGTGCTGTGGGTGAGTGGCTTTCGGGCGTGATGCCGGGCCATTGCCTGGGCCACAAAAAGAAACCCGGGCTTTCGCCCGGGTGCCCTTGCAGGGGACTTCTTGTGTCTCTTGGTCTGGCTTCAGTTGGAGGCTGAGGCCGAGTTCAGGAAGGTGATGGGGTCCATCGCCGTGGCGCCCTTGCGCACTTCAAAATGTAGCTGCGGGCTTTGCACGGCGCCGGTCTGGCCGGCAGTGGCAATCACGTCACCGCGCTTGACCTGATCGCCCTTCTTGACCAGCAGCGATGCGGCATGGGCATAGGCGGTGACATAGCCATTGGCATGGCGGATCAGAACGAGATTGCCGTAGCCCTTCAGCTCATTGCCGGCATAGGCGACAACGCCAGCATCGGCGGCCTGGATCTTGGTGCCTTCCGGCACCGCAATGTTGATGCCTTCATTCTTCATGCCGTTGGGCTTGGAACCGAAACCGGAAATCACCTTGCCGCGCACCGGCCAGCGCATCGAAAGCTGGGCATCGGAAGGCGTGGTGGCAGGCGCCTGGGCGGAAGCCTGGGCTGAATTGTCGGCCACCTGTTGCTTGGGCAAGGCCAGCGGCGCAGGCTTGGCGGCGGCGATGGTCTGGTCACCCTTCGGCACATCCTCGGCGGCCACATCCGGCGACACCTTGGCGGGCTTGGCAGCGGCCACAACACCCTTGGCCGGGATCTTCAGCTTCTTGCCCAGCGGCAACGGCTTGTCATGCGGCAGGCCGTTGGCATCGGCAATGGCGAAGGGCGACATGCCGAACTGGCGGCCCAGCGAGAACAGCGTGTCGCCCTTGGCAACCACATGCTCATTGGCAGCAGCAGGTGCCGGAGCCACAGCGGCATCGGCCTGTGCGGCCTCTTCCTGCACAAGCGGCTTCACCTGCGTGACAGCGGGAGCGGCTGCCACCTGCGGCAGCACAGCCTGTTTCACGCCCGGCACCTTGATGGTGCGGCCGGGGGCAACGACGTAAGGGGCGGCAATGCCATTTGCAGCAGCAAGCTGCTTCACCGTCATGTGGTTGGCCTTGGCGATGGAATAGAGCGTCATGCCAGCGCCGACCTTGATGGTGGCACCCTTGGCCAGCGTGGGTGCCGCGGGCGCTGCGTCGGCGGAGGCATCCGCCGTCTGGTCCGCAGCGATCACTGGCGCCTTGTAGCTGGGCTTCTGATAGGCCAGTGGGGCCGGCTTGTTATAGGCATAAGTGCGCGGCGCCACGGGGACGGCGGCAACCTTCGGCGCGGCTGGCGGCACATAGGCCGGGGCGGCGGGTTGCGGGGCCTGGGCGCTCAGCTTCGGCTGCTGGTAGCTCTTGGTATAGTCATACTGCGGCAAGGCAGCGACAGGCGCCTTGGCAATCGGGCTCTGCACAATGGTTTCTTCAGCATCCTGCGCGGCCGGGGCCTGGTAGGTTGGAGCCTGATAAACCGGGGCTTTGTAGGCCTGGGCGTAAACCGGCTTTTTGATCTTGTGGATGGAGGCGGTGTAAACCGGATCAGAGTCCGACGGATTGCTGTAGTTGTCGGAGAACCGCTCGATGGAGTCTGAACAGCCCGCCAGCAACAGGGCGGCGACACCAGCGAGAACCAATTTGAATGAAGTGGCGCTTTGCGCGCCCGAACCAAACACTCGCATACTCAACTCCAGTACAAACTCACGAACCGGGAGAAGCTCTCCCCAACTGTGATGGAACAATGACGGCGTTTGGTTAAGGTTAAGTTTATGGTGAACGGTGCAGCGAAGATTTCGCTCAAATTTTATTCGACGACCACGGTGGCGCCGATTTTCACGAGCCCATACAGCTCGCTGACGTGTTCATTGAGCATGCGGATGCAGCCGGAAGATGAAGCCTGGCCGATGCTCCAGGGCTTGTCGGTGCCGTGGATGCGGTAGTCGGTGTCGCCCAGATAGAGGGCGCGCGCGCCCAGCGGGTTGCCCGGCCCGCCCTTGACCAGCGCGGGAATAAAATGGCCTGCCTGCGCTTCACGCTCGATCATTTGTGGCGGCGGGCGCCAGTCGGGCCATTCCGCCTTGCGGGTGATCTGGTTGGTGCCATGCCAGGCGAAGCCTTCGCGGCCCACGGCCACCATATAGGCGATGGCCCTGCCCTGCGGCAGGATGAAGTAAAGCTTGCGCTCGCCGGTGCGCACCAGGATGGAGCCCGGCGCAAGCGATGTTGCAAAATCAATCTCGCTGCGCGTTGGGCCGGTGGGCGGCACTGACCTGTCAAAAACGATGTGGTTGGGCGGCGCGTTTGCCTGCAGCGTGGACAAATCCACTGCCCCCAGCACGGAAACACTGCCCGCGGCAAAGGCCTGGCCCGCCATGCAGGCCAGCAGCGCAACGGCACTCACAGACGCAAGAAAACGCAACTCACTTCCCCCACAAACGGGGGCCAAGCTGGCAAAGAAGGTTTAATTTGCCGCTAATGCCGCAGGGCGGCCAACATCTGTGCGGCGGTCTGGCGGGATTGCGGATGTTTCCAGAGCGGGGCCACTTCGGCCAGCGGCTTCAAGACAAAGTCCCGCGCGGCTATGCCGGGGTGCGGAATGACCAAGGCCTTCTGCACCAGCCCGCGCTGGCGGCGGCGCAGATCATGATAGGCGATCAGGTCGAGATCCAGCGTGCGCGGGCCCCAGCGGCGGCGGCGCTTGCGGCCCGCCGCCTTCTCAATCATGTGCAGCTTGCGCAAAAGGCTTTCAGGCGGCAACGCCGTTTCAACCAGCGCCACCGCATTGATGAAATCCGGCTGGTTGGTGACGCCGAAGGGCTTGGTGGCCATCAGGCCGGAGGCCTTCACACACCGCAAGGGGAAGCGGTTCAACTCCTCCAGCGCGCGCAGAACGGTTTCGCGCGGCGTTCCCCAAGGGCCGGAAAGATTGCTGCCGAGGGCAACGAGGATCATTATTTTTCCCGCAACAGGCGCGACTTCTCGCGGTTCCAGTCACGCGTCTTGATGGTGTCGCGCTTGTCGGCCACCTTCTTGCCCTTGGCCAGCGCAATATCCACCTTCACGCGGCCGCGCGGGTTGAAGAACATCTTCACGGGCACAATGGTGAGGCCCTCGCGCAAGACACCGATGGCCAGGCGCTTGATCTCCTTGGCATGCAGCAGCAGCTTGCGCGGGCGCTTCGGCTCATGGTTGAAGCGGTTGGCCTCGCGGTATTCCGGCACATTGGAGTTGAACAGGAAAAGCTCATCGCCCTTCATGGCCGCATAAGCCTCGGCCAGGTTGATCTGGCCGGTGCGCAGGGATTTTACTTCCGAGCCCACCAGTTCAATGCCAGCCTCGAAATGTTCCAGCAGCTCATAGTCAAAGCGGGCGCGGCGGTTGTCCGCCACCACCTTGATGCCCTCCTGCTTGCGGGCCGTTTTGGCGCCGCCGGCCTTGGATGACATGTCAGTTGATCAGGCCCGCGTGCACCATGGCTTCGCGCACGGCCTTTTTGGTGCTCTCCACCACCGGCACCAGCGGCAGGCGCGCCTCGGCCTCGCACAGGCCCAGAAGGCTGGCGGCATATTTGACCGGGCCAGGGCTTGATTCCACGAACATGGCGTGATGCAGCGGCATCAGCTTGTCCTGCAGCTTGAGGGCGGTGGCATAATCACCCTTCAAGGTGGCCTCCTGGAACTGGGCACACAGGCGCGGGGCCACATTGGCCGTGACCGAGATGCAGCCCACGCCGCCATGGGCGTTGAAGCCCAAGGCCGTGCCATCCTCGCCCGAGAGCTGGATGAACTTCTCACCCGACATCAGGCGCTGGCGCGAGGGCCGCGTCAAATCGGCGGAGGCATCCTTGGTGCCGACGATGTTCTTGAAATCATGGGCCAGGCGGGCAAGCGTCTCAACGCTAATGTTGGCCACGGTGCGGCCGGGCACGTTGTAAACGAAAATCGGGATATCAACCGCCTTGGCGATCGCCGCATAGTGGGCATAGATGCCATCCTGAGTGGGCTTGTTGTAGTAGGGCACAACCACCAGCGCGGCATCAGCACCCGCCTGCTTGGCGTGATGGGTGTATTCGATCGCCTCAGCGGTGTTGTTGGAACCGGCGCCAGCGATCACCGGAACCTTGCCCTTGGCCTCCTCGATGCAGATGCGCACCACGGCCTTGTGTTCTTCCGGCGTCAAGGTTGGGCTTTCGCCGGTTGTGCCCACCGGCACGAAGCCATGGCTGCCCTCTTTCAAATGCCACGCCACAAATTTGCGGAAGGCCGCTTCATCAAGCGAACCAGCCTTCATGGGCGTCAGCAATGCGGGGATCGAACCTTGGAACTTCACGTCAACCTCTCAAAAGTAAGACTCTGGAAACCATGCTGGCCCTAACCTTGGGGGCACGGCCCGGGGGCGCAAGATAGTCCGCCCCTTGGGCAACAGCAAGCAAAGGCTTTCAAAACTTTGACGCATTTGCTTCTTAGGCGGGCGGAATTATGCCCCGGTGACGTGGCTTTAGGGTAAGGCGTTGGCAGAGATGATTTCCAGGCGTGGATTCGGCAAGGCGGTTTTGGGCATGGCGGGGCTGGCCCTGCTTCCGGCTGGCCTTGCGCGGCAAGCGCTGGCCGTGCCTTCCTCGCTGGCCGTTGCGGCGGCCAAAAAGGCGCTTGATGGCGATTTCGCCACGGCGGGTGATTTGGCCAAGCAATCGGGCGATGCGGCGGCCATCAAGTTTGTTGAACTTCTCTATCTGCGCGACCATGGGCCCGAGGCCGGATACCCGCGCATCATGGCTTTCCTGCAATCGGCACCCAATTGGCCGCTGGCCGAGACGCTGAAGAAGCGGGCCGAGCAGGCGCTTTATGAAAACAACTCGCCGCCGCCAACAGTAATGGCGCATTTCCAGGACGGTGAGCCGCTGACGCCATTCGGCGCGCTGGCGCTGGCGCGCGCCTCGGCCGCCAATGGCGACCAGACGGCGGCCAAGGCCTGGCTGCGCCGCGGCTGGATTGATCCTGCGGTTGATGCCGCCCTTGAAGCCAAGATCCTTTCCGAGTTCGGCTCGCGCCTCAGCGTGGATGATCACAAGGCCCGGCTGGGGCGTTTGATCTATGCGCAGGAAGCATCAGCGGCACTGCGGCAATCGCGCCGGCTCAATTCCGACTATCAGGCGATGGCCAAGGTGGCCGACGCGCTCATCCGCTTCCAGGGCGGGGCCGACAAGAAGTTCAACGCCCTGCCCGCGCCGATGCGCAACGAGCTGCCACTGCTCTATGTGCTGGCGCGCTATTACCGCAAGAATGAAGACTATACCAAGGCGCGGGCGATCCTCGCCTCGGTGCCGGGTGACGCTGTGCTGATGGGCGATGCCTCCGCGTGGTTTGAGGAACGCCGCACCATTGTGCGCCGCTCGGTCGGGCCAATGAACGCGGCGCATTGGAAAACCGCCTATGCCATTGCCCGTAACCATGCCATCGCGTCGGGCGATTTTGCTGTGGAAGGTGAGTTCCTCGCCGGTTGGGTGGCGCTGCGCTATTTGCGCCAGCCGGCGGTGGCTTTCGGGCATTTCCTGAAGGTGCAGAAACTGGCGCAGAACGGCACGGACCGGGCGCGCGCCGCCTATTGGATGGGCCGGGCGCAGGCCGCATCGGGCAATGTGGCGCAGGCCAAGGCCGCCTATCAATTGGCGGCGCATCATTCGACAGTGTTCTACGGCCAGCTGGCGCGCGAGGAACTGGGCCTTGGCAAGCAGCCTGAGGAAATCACACCCGGCGGCGCCTCCCAAGAGGCGCAGGCGCGGGTGGAAAATGATGAAGTGGTGCGGGCCTTCCGCATCCTTTCACAGGCCGGCACCAAGAACCAGCTCAACATTTTCCTGTGGGCCCTCGCCTGCCGGTTCAAATCGGTTGATGACCTCAATGCCGTGGCCAACATTGTGCAGAACGTGGCGGGCACGTCCTGGTCGCTGCGTCTTGCCAAGGCCGCCGGCCAGCGCGGCGTTGACATTGATGCCTGGGCCTATCCCGTTTACGGGCTGCCGAACTGGGCGCAGATTGGCAAGCCTGTCGAGAAATCACTGGTCTTCGCACTGTCGCGGCAAGAGAGCGAGTTTGACCCCAATGCCGGCAGCAGTGTTGGCGCGCAAGGCCTGATGCAATTGATGCCGGGCACGGCGCGGCTGATCGCGCGGCGCTATAACATTGGCTTCTCGGCGGGCAAGCTTCATGATGCCAACTACAATGTGAAACTGGGGGCCGCACATCTTGCTGATCTCGTGGACAGCCTGAACGGTTCCTACATCCTCACGCTTGTTGCCTATAACGCCGGCCCGCGCCGGGCGAGCGATTGGGTTGAACAATTCGGCGACCCGCGCGGCGCGCAGGTTGATCCAGTGGATTGGATTGAGTGCATCCCCTTCAACGAGACGCGGCAATATGTGCAGAAGGTGATGCAGAACTTGCATGTGTACCGCTCGCGGCTGGCGCCGGAGACGGTGCGGCCGATGTCGGCTGACCTCAAGCGCGGCACGCCGGAAAATGTGAACGTGGCGTCGACCTCGCCCGCCAAGGGGAGTTCGGCCTGCCAGCCCGGATCAATCAGTACACTGATCAAAAGCTGCGACTGAGCAGCGTATTTCCAGAATTGAATAGGCCCGCGAAATGCGGGCCTTTTTTGATTTCTGAGCCTTTGCGGATCAGCGTTTGCGGGTGTGGCTGCCGGAGTGGGTCTGGCCATCCTTGCCCTTGAGGCCGCCGGTGCCATAGTCGCGCATGAACTCTTCTTCCTTGCCTGCGGCCAAGAGGCCGGCCTGGCGGATCCACTCTTCACGCTGGATGCGGCCGCCGAAGCGCAGGTGATCATCCACCCAGGCTACTTCCCTTTCAGACCAGGCCGCAATCTGATCGAAGTGGAAGAAGCCCAAGTTGTGCAAGATTGATTCATTCTTCGGGCCGATGCCGCTGATGCGCTGCAGGTCATCGGGCTTGCCGCCGCGCGCCGCAGAGAGGCCCTTGGGGCGTTCCATCCTGGCAGGCTCGGCCGCCGGTGCAGGCGCCGCCACGGGTGGTGCGGGTGCGGGCGCTGGTGCGGCCGCCTTGACGGCCGCAGGCATGGCAGCACCGGCTGGAACGGCCACTTCCGGGCTCGCGCCCAAGTTCTTGGCGAACCAGCCCACAAGGCAGCCGGCGAAATAGGCGATCAGCATCCAGACCGCGAGTTCAATGTAATAGTGAATCATGATGCGCGCCCCCCTCAGCGGCTTTCAGTCCAGCGATTGTAGCGGAAGCCCACCACAGCGCCGATCGCAAAGGCCAGCAGCAGCCAAGCCCAGTTATGCTCCACCAGGATCCAGGAATTGTTCCAGTTGAAAAACTCATTCATCCTCGCCCCCTCTTATTTCACGATTGAAAATTCAACGCGGCGGTTCTTGGCGCGCGCGTCATTGGAATGCGCCGGGTCGAGCGGCTTGGTCTTGCCGTAACCGATGCCCGTGAGGCGCGCCTTGTCTATGCCAGCCTTGGTGAGCGCGTCGATCACCGTTTGGGCGCGGCGCTCGCTGAGGCCCTGGTTGAAGGCCTCAGAGCCGATATAGTCGGCATGGCCGGCCACCTGCACCTTCAGGCTGGTGCAGCGCGCATCTTTCAGCAGTGCGGCATATTGGCCAAGCGCATTGGGATAAGCGCCTGCAAGATCATCATGGTTGAATTCAAAGCGGATGGGGAACACCGCGGCAATGCGCGCCATGGTGCCCTCGCAATCATAAGCCTCCGCTGCTGGCGGCGGCGGCGGCGGGGCGGCGACATTCACCGTCAAGGCTTTCGAAGCAGCGCCGATGGTGGATTGGCCATCCGGCGCAATCACCTTGGCCACCACATCATACGTGCCATTCACCACAGGCTTGGCGGGTTTCAAAATCCAATGGCCCGCCGTGTCGGACAGCAAGTCATAATCCTTGCCCAAGGTGTGGGTTACACCATCAAGCTCCACCTGCAAGGTGTTGCCATTGCCCACCGGCCAAGTGCCCTTGACAGTGGGATGATCGCTATCCGACGTGGCGCTCTCAACGGTGGGCGCGGCTGGCGGCTTGGCCGCGGGCGCTGCGGCGGCAGCTGCGGCAATGTCGAAGCTGGCCTTGGCGTCCAGCGCCTTGCCATCCGCGCCGGTGGCGGTGGCCACCACATCATAATGGCCGGGTGCGAGATCGGGCTTCAGCTTCAGCAGCCATTTGCCGGCGGTGTCTGTCACCAGATCATAGTCCTTGCCCAGCTGATAGGGCTGGTTGTTGACGGCAACGCTGAAAGATTGTGCCGCGCCAACGGGCCAGGTGCCTGAGAGCGTGACGGGCTTGCCCTCCTCCACCTTTGGGGTCTCAATGGTTGGCGCGCTCAATGGCTTGGCGGCGGGCGCTTCGGCGGGCTTTGGCGCTTCGGCGACGACAAGCTGGCCCGGCTTTGCGGCGGCAACAGTTTGCTTGGCGCCATCACCCACTGCAGCACTGACGGCATAGGTGCCAGCGGCAAGCGGGCCTGGCAATTTCAAATCCCAATTGCCTGCATTGGAGGTGAGCTCCGCGTCTTTGCCCAGCGAGAAGGTCTTGTCGTTGACGGTAACATCGAGCGTCTTGGCCTTGCCCTCGGGCCAGGTGCCCTTGATCTCCGGCGTTGGGCCATCGGTGGAAATGCTGTCAACCGTTGGCGCGGCCAAAGGCTCGGCGACCACCAGCTGGCCCGGCTTTGCGGCAGCGACAGTCTGCTTGGCGCCATCACCAGCGGTGGCGGTGACTGCATAGGTGCCGGGGGGCAGCGGCTGTGCCAGCTTCAAATCCCAATTGCCGGCGTTGGAGGTGAGTTCCGCATCCTTGCCCAGCGAGAAGGTCTTGTCATTGACAGTGACATCGAGGGTCTTGGCCTTGCCTTCGGGCCAGGTGCCCTTGAATTCGGGAGTGGGGCCATCGGTTGAAACTGAATCAACTGTGGGCGAAGCCAAGGGCGCAGGCGGCGCCACCTTCACGCCATCGGTGTTGACCAGCCGCACGCCATAAAGGCTTTGCACGGCGGCAATGGCGGCTTTCGCGGCATCATCACTCTCGGCTGTGCCGGAGAGCGTTGCGTCACGGCCATCCATCTGCACCTTGGCCCAATTGCCAGCGGCAGCGGCGGCGCGGGTTGAAATGTCCGAGACCAGTGAATCGGTGGACAACCAGCTTCCCGCCAGCCAGGGCAAGCCTGCCCCCACAATCGCGAATTGAAGCCACTTGCCTGGTTGCCACTTATACATTGCCTTCCCCCTGCTCGATTGCAGCACGGCATGGCCTTGCCCATGCCGTTGCTGCCCAAAAACAGGGAATTGTTAACACTGGCAACCCGCCTCCGCCACGGCTTTCTTTGCGCAACTCAATGCATTCAAGCGGTTAGCCAGCCGGTTGCGAAGCGCCTGCCGCGCAAGGTTGCAGATTCCTGCCGCGGCATCCCGATTGGTGTTGACGTAACCTTACGCAGCTGTTATGTGTCGCGTCTGTAACGTATTGGCCAAAGAGGCTGCATCCCTCTCAGTGCGTTCATAGCTTCGTTATAGTCTGTGGTTTTTTCCACATGACGAATTGTGTCTTTGCCGCAACAGGGGAGAGCTTTCTCTCCTGATGCGGCTTTTCGCGTTGACCTAAGCCGATTGGAAGCCGAAGACCGCAGACGGCGCATGAGTGAATCGTGCGCCGCCCTTCTTGACTCGATGCAGGGGACCAGGGGGGCGCAACCCAAACTCCAATCTCTTGGGAGACTATAATGAAAGCTATGAAAATCGCTCTTCTCGGCACGGCCGCCCTGGCTGCTGTGTCGGTTAGCGCCCGCGCCGACA
>JAGWTZ010000071.1 GCA_028868695.1 Alphaproteobacteria bacterium
AACCTTTCGGTGCTGCAGGGCCAGGCCCGCGCCACCAATGAGCGCTTCAAGGCCGGTGAACTGACGCGCACCGATGTTGCCCAGGCCAATGCCGGCGTTGCCTCGGCGCAGGCCGCACTGGCGGCGGCGGTGGCCAATGTCAAAATCAGCGAAGCCTCCTATTTCCAGGTGGTGGGCCATGCGCCGGGCGCCTTGAAGCCCGCTCCGGCCGCCAGGCCGCCTTCCAGCCTTGACCAGGCCTATGACATTGCCCACCAGACCAACCCGCAAATCCTTGCTGCGGCACAATCGGCCGAAGCTGCCGAACACAATATCGGCGTGGCCAAGAGCGGGCTGATGCCGCAGGCCGATCTGGTTGGCAGCTACAGCCTTTCCGGGGCGCAGACCGCCACCAATTTCGGCGCTTTCGCCGATTCTTCCACCAGCAGTGCCACGGTGCAAGGCGTTGTCACCGTGCCGATTTATGAGGCGGGCGCGGTCTATTCGCAGGTGCGTCAGGCCAAGCAGAGGGCCAGCCAGAGCCGCCTCAATGTGATTGATGCGGTGCGCCAGGTGCGGGCCTCGGTGGCCACGGCCTGGAACAGCTATATTGCCGCCAAGCAAAGCGTGTCGGCCAATGCCACCAACGTTTCGGCCTCGCAGCTGGCCTATGACGGCGTCAAGCAGGAATATACCGTTGGCTCGCGCTCCACGGTGGATGTGCTCAACGCCGAGCAGACGCTGCTCAACGCGCAGATTGCCGAGGTTTCCTCGCAGCATGACCAGTTGCTGGCGTCCTATCAGCTGCAATCGGCGATTGGGCATCTCACGGGCCGCCACCTGCATCTCGGCACGGTCTATGACCCCACCGAGAACTACAATGACGTGCGCAACAAGTGGATCGGCACCAATGCCGAGACGTTGCAGTAAGTTTTCCACGGCCGTTCCCCGAGGCGCAGTGCGTGTCGACAAGACAGGCGTGATGGACTAGGCTTGCTCTCCGGCGTTGCGGTGATGCGGCACATCAGACGGAACACCGGAAAAGTGGGGCAACAGCCAGCGCCAGGCGGGCTGGGGCTTTTGTTAGAGCAGGCGTATCAAAACAGTGACAGCTGAACCGCGCGTAGAAGAGTTGTTGGCGACCATCCGCAAGGCCATTGATAATGACATCAGTGAGCTGGACAGGGCCAATCCCGTCAAGGGCAGCGGGCGGGCCGCACAGGGCCTGCGCGGCACCATGCGTGAAATGCGCGTGAGCTATGGCGAAGACCCAAAGCGTGACGCAGACAGCGAACTGGCCGAGCTTCGCGCCCGAGTAAGCCGCCCCAAGCTCGAATCGCAATTTCCACAGAACAGCCAACCGCCCGCCACGCGCCCCACAGTGCTGGAGCCGCGGGCCGGGCAGATGAGTTCCATCCTCTCTGGCCGCGGGGTTGAGGCACCTCCGCCGCGGCAACAGGCGCTGCCCTTGCGGCAAAGTTTCGCCCAGGAGCTGGAGCCGCTGCCGCCAGAGGCTGACCCCTATGTGCCGCATTATGCGCCGCAGCCTTATGCCCCGGTGGAGCAGGGCTGGGCGGAAGAAGCGCCGCAGCCGGAACCCTATTATCAACCCGCGCCGCCGCAGGGCGGGCCATTGCTTTCGCCGCAGGCTTCCTATGCGGCGCAGACCTCCTTCCAGGCGCTGACCAACTCGATGCTGGCGCAAGTGGGCGGGGATGGCCGGCTGGAAGAGCTGGCGCGGGAAATCCTGCGTCCGCTGCTCAAGCAATGGCTGGATGAAAACCTGCCGCCGCTGGTGGAAAAGCTGGTGCGCGAGGAAATCGAACGCGTGGCCCGCCGCGGGCGTTAACGCCCCAGCTTGCTCTTCCCCCCAAGCCCTGCTTTAAGCGCCGCAAATCCACCATTTGAGTGAATCTGCCATGGCGCTTGATAAGACGTTTGAACCCAAGGAAATGGAAGCCCGCCTGTATCAGGAATGGGAATCGGGCGGCTATTTCAAGCCGGGCAAGCACAAGGACGCCAAGCCCTTCACCATCGTGATCCCGCCGCCCAATGTGACTGGCAGCCTGCACATGGGCCATGCGCTCAACAACACCATTCAGGACGTGCTTTGCCGCTTTGAGCGCATGCGCGGGCGCGATGTGCTGTGGCAGCCCGGCACCGACCATGCCGGCATTGCCACGCAGATGGTAGTGGAGCGGCTGCTCGCCAAGGAAAACAAGACCGACCGCCGCGCCATGGGCCGCGAGGCATTCCTGAAGCGCGTGTGGGAATGGAAGGCGGAATCGGGCGGCACCATCGTCAACCAGCTCAAGCGGCTTGGCGCATCCTGTGATTGGAGCCGCGAGCGCTTCACCATGGATGAGGGCCTCTCCAAGGCCGTGGCCAAAGTGTTCGTGCAGCTTTACAAGGAAGGCCTGATCTACAAGGACCAGCGCCTGGTGAACTGGGACCCGGTGTTTGAAACCGCGATTTCCGATCTTGAAGTTGAAACCAAGGAAACCAAGGGCTCGATGTGGTCCTTCGCCTATCCGCTGGCCGATGGGCCGGTGGATGGCATTGCTGAAATCGTGATTTCGACAACGCGGCCTGAAACCATGCTGGGCGATGGCGCGGTGGCCGTGCATCCGTCCGATGAGCGCTACAAGAACCTCATCGGCAAGCTGGTTCGCCTGCCGATTGCCGAGCGCCTCATTCCCATTATTGCCGATGAATATCCCGATCCGGAATTCGGCACGGGTGCGGTGAAGATCACCGGCGCGCATGATGAGAATGACTTCCACGTGGCCAAGCGCAACAACATTCCGCTGATTGTTCTCATGGACAAGAAGGCGCGCATGATTTCGACGCCGGAGAACCATGTGCCGGAGCGTTATCACGGCAAGGACCGTTACGATGCCCGCAAGATGGTGCTGGCCGAGATTGAGGAGCTCGGCTTCTTCCGCGGCAAGGAAGACAAGGTGATCGCCCAGCCGTTTGGAGACCGTTCGGGCGTGGTGATCGAACCCATGCTCACCGAACAGTGGTATGTGAATGCCGGTGAACTCGCCAAGCCGGCGCTGGCCGCGGTGGAAAGCGGCAAAACAAAATTCGTGCCCGGAAACTGGGACAAGACCTATTATGAATGGATGCGCAACATCCAGCCCTGGTGCATCTCGCGCCAGCTGTGGTGGGGCCACCAGATTCCGGCCTGGTATGGCGATGACGGCAAAATCTATGTCGAGGAAACTGAGGCCGCCGCGCAGGCCGCCGCAGGTGCTGGCGTGAAGCTCACGCGCGATGAAGACGTGCTCGACACCTGGTTTTCATCCGCGCTGTGGCCGTTCTCAACCCTTGGCTGGCCGGACAAGACGCCGGAACTGAAGCGGCATTATCCCACCAATGTGCTCGTCACAGGCTTTGACATCATCTTCTTCTGGGTGGCCCGCATGATGATGATGGGCCTGCACTTCATGAAGGATGTGCCGTTCGACACGGTTTACATCCATGCCCTGGTGCGCGACGAGAAGGGCCAGAAGATGTCGAAATCCAAGGGCAATGTGATGGACCCCCTGGACATCATCGACGAGTTCGGCGCCGATGCGCTGCGCTTCACGCTGGCCGCCATGGCGGCGCAGGGGCGCGACATCAAGCTTTCCAAGCAGCGCGTGGAGGGTTACCGCAACTTCGCCACCAAGCTGTGGAACGCGGCGCGTTTCGCCGAAATGAATGGCGTGGCGCATGACGCCAATTTCGATCCGCTGGCGGCGCGTGTCACTGCCAACCGCTGGATTGCCGGCGAGGCCGCCCGCGCCCGCGATGCCGTGACCCGCGCGATCGAAGAACACAAATACAATGAGGGCGCGGCCGCGCTCTATCAATTTGCCTGGAATGTCTATTGCGATTGGTATGTGGAGCTGATCAAGCCGATCCTTTCGGGAACGGATGAGGTGGCCAAGGCCGAGACCCGCGCCTGCGCCGCCTGGGCCTTTGAGCAGATCCTGCATCTCCTGCACCCCTTCATGCCCTTCATCACCGAGGAGCTTTGGCAGAAGACCGCGCCGCGCGGCCACATGCTGATGGCGGCGGCCTGGCCGTCCTACAAGGGCGTGGGCGATGCCAAGGCCGATGCCGAGATGGAATGGGTGATCCGGCTGATTTCGGAGGTGCGCTCGGTGCGCGCCGAGATGAATGTGAATGCCGGGGCGAAGATCCCTTGCGTGCTGGTGGGGGCAGGGGCCGAGGCCCGGGCCCGCGCCAAGACGTGGGAGGCCGAGATCATGCGTCTTGCCCGCCTGTCATCGCTGGAATTTGCCGATGCCGTGCCCAAGGCCTCCGCGCAGATCGCGCTGGATGAAGCCACGGTGGCCCTGCCGCTGGAAGGCACCATCGACTTTGGCGCCGAGCGCGCGCGCCTCGCCAAGGAACTGGAAAAGGCCGCCAAGGACATGGCGGTTCTCGATGGCCGCCTGAACAACGCCGCCTTCGTGGCGAAGGCCCCGCCGGAAGTGCTGGAAGAAAGCCGCGAGCTGAAGGCGCAGCTGGAAGCCAAACGCAAAAAGCTCGAAGAGGCGGTGAAGCGGCTGGGGTGAGTTAGAGTGCGGCTAGCGGTTGGCCGACTGGCCACCGGCGAATTCCGGGTGGCGTCTCCCACCTAAAAGCCTATCATCCCTCCCATGCACTGCTATCTCACCGAGCGCATTGAGACACCCATCGGCCCGATGGTTTTGGTGGCGCATGATGGCGTGATCGTGCTGCTGGAATTTGAGGACGCCACCGGGCGCATCGAGCGGCAGGTCAAGGCGCGCTTTGGCGATGTGGAACTGCAGGCGGCCAGCAACCCGTTTGGCATATCAGACTGCATCCGCGCCTATTTCGCTGGCGACATTGACGCCATTGATGGCCTGCTCACTGATGGCGGCGGCACGGAATTTGAGCAGCGCGTGTGGGCCGAACTGAAACGCATTCCCGCCGGAACCACGGTTTCCTATGGCCAGATTGCCCGCAAGCTGGGCGACATTCAGCACAGCCGCGCCGTGGGCACGGCCAATGGCAAGAACCCCATCGCCATCGTTGTGCCTTGCCACCGGGTGATTGGCGCTGATGGATCAATGACCGGCTATGGCGGCGGCATCAGGCGCAAGGAATGGCTGCTGCGCCATGAAGGCGCGCTGCTTGTTTGAAGGCTCAGGCCTTGCCGAGAATTTGCATTACGGCAGCGCCCAAGGCGCGCGTGGCGCTGCGCAGGCTGTCTGACGGGTTGGCCGCGATATAGCGCTTGAGGATTTCGGCGCAGACATCGCCCAAGAGGCCCGAGGCCGTATTGGCCGAGAGAGCGGCCTGGGTGGCGAGCGGCAGATAGTATGAACGCTTGCCTTCTTCCTGCTTGATGATGCCTTCCAGGCGCATCCAGTCATCGGTGCGCTTGCCGAGATTGGCGGCATCGCCATCATCCATGCCCATCACGATGCGGTTGAGGGTGGTGCGGTCATAGATCTGGCCGCTGTTCGGCATCCGAGGGAACAGGTTGCCCAGCGCCAGAACCACTAGCTCATAGAAGCGTTCGCGGAAGCTGGTTTCGGGCGGGGGCGGGGCGTCATTGGGCGCGTCTTCCAGCGCGGCCAAGGCGCGGGTGACGAGATCATCAAGATAGGCCGTGTCGGTCATGCGGAAACTCCAGGGCCGGAGCTTGCCATGCCGCACCTTCCGAAAGTGTTAAGCGGGCTTTTTGGCCTTTTTGGCGCGTGGCTTGACGCGCAGCACATGCTCATGCGCGGCATCATAAAGGGCCGACTCGCGGAAGGTGTCATGGCCGAACACATGGCCCACCAGGATGAGGGCCGTGCGGGTCAGCTTGGCTTCCTTCACCTTGGCGGCAATGGTGGACAGCGTGCCGTGGATGAATTGCTGGTCTGGCCAGCTCACGCGGTAGGCCACCACCACCGGGCAATCCGGCCCATAATGCGGGGTGAGGGCGCGCTGCACATGGCCAAGGTTGCGGATGGAAAGGTGGATGGCCAGCGTGGCTTTGGAGGCGCCGAGCTTCTCCAGCTCCTCGCCCTCAGGCATGGCCGAGGCTTTCATGGTGGTGCGGGTGATGATGATGGTCTGGGCCACCTCGGGCAAAGTGAATTCCGCCTTCAGCGCGGCTGCGGCCGCTGCGAAGGCAGGCACGCCGGGGGTGACGTCATAGGGAATGCCCAGCGCATCCAAGCGGCGCATCTGCTCGGCAATGGCGCCATAGATCGAGGGATCACCCGAATGAACGCGGGCCACATCTTCGCCCCTGGCATGCGCGGCCTTGATTTCATCGATGATCTGGTCGAGGTGCAAGGGGGCAGTATCAACCACGCGGGCGCCTGCGGGGGCGGCCTTGACGATTTCCTCGGGCACCAGCGAGCCGGCATAGAGGCACACAGGGCATTTCTGAATCAGCTTCAGCCCTCGCAGGGTGATGAGATCTGGCGCGCCGGGGCCGGCGCCGATGAAATGGACAGTCATAGGGGGCTCATTTTCTTGGCATAGCCACGCGGCGTGTAGGCATAGGTTTGGCCATCGCCGCGGGTGAAGGCCTTGGATTGCGAAGAGCCAACCATCACCAGCGTGAGCATGTCGACTTCTTCGGGGTTGAATTCCGCGAACTTCCGTATGCGGACGTTTTCTTCCTGCCGGCCCAAGTTACTGGCGATCACCACGGGTGTATCGGCGTTGCGGTGCGCCTTGAGGATTTCAAAAGCGCGCTGCAACTGATCGCGGCGCTTTAGGCTGCGGGGATTGTAGAAGGCAATCACGAAATCGCCCTCAGCCGCCGCATTCAGGCGCTTTTCGATCACCTCCCATGGTGTGAGCAAATCAGACAGCGAGATACAGCAGAAATCATGGCCGATCATGGCGCCAGCGCGGGCCGATGCCATCTGGAAGGCCGAGATGCCGGGGTGCACCTGCACCTCCACGCGGCAGGGCTCGCGGTCAATCAATTCATAGACCAGCGCGGCCATGGCATAGATCGCCGCATCGCCGGAGCAGACAAGCGCTACCTGCTTGCCTTGCTTGGCAAGCTCAATGGCCTTGCGGCAGCGGGCCTCTTCATCGCCCAGCGGAAAATCATGGCGGGTTTGGCCGTGGCGCAGGTTCTCGACAAGATCGAGATAGAGCGAATAACCCACCCAATCGGTGGCGTGCCACAGCTGATAGTCTGCATCCGGGGTGAGATAGGCAAAATCACCGGGGCCGATGCCGATCACGGAAACGAGGCCGCGCAGGCGGCCTTCACCGTGCTCCAGGTCTTCATGCGAGGCGGCTTGGGCGATGGCGAGCGTGGCGCGTTTGGATTTCACCTTGGGCACCAGCAGTTTTCCTTGGGGCCCCACCAGGGCAAGGGCCGCCGCCTCGGCCACGCTGGGCGTGCCCACCTCCGCCTCCACAATGGCGGAGGGCGAGGAGACGCGGTGCGCCTCGGCCTTCAACTGTGCGGCGGTGAAGAATTGCGCGTTGCTGAACTGGGTGATGGCGGGCTCATCTTCCTTCACGTCGATGCTGCCGAAAGCCACAACGCTGTCGCGCGCGATGTTGTGCTGCGCCAGCGTTTCATCCAGCAGGGCTTTCACGTCGGAAGGGTCGGTTCCGCGTTCGCAGCCAATGCCCACCGCAAGAACATGCGGGTGATAGACCAGGTGGTGGGTGTTGCCTTCGATGTTGTAAATGGTCGTTTCCAGCCTGATCGCCTCGCCGCGCAGGCGTGCGGCGGCGGCGGGCTTGTGGTGCTGCGGGTTGGCCAGCGTTGCGCCATGCGGCTCATCCAATGCGCCGCCGAACACCACGTCACTCGCCGTGGTGATGGCGGCATGGCCGCCGGTGATTTCCGCAATCCGCCGCGCCAGGTCATTGCCGCCGGTGTGGCCGCCGATCAGCGGCACAACAGATGAACCATCCTCGGCCACGGCGATGAGCGGCGGCTGGCGGAATTTCTCCGGCATCTTGGGGCCCAGGGCGCGCACCAATATGCCAGCCGCAAACAGGCCCACCACGGCCTGTGCATTACGCGACACCTGGCCCAGCGCATGCAGTGCATTGTCAAAGTGCCGGTCGCAGCCTTCAAGGCCGTTTGGCCCATGAATGTCGCCTCCAACGCCGGCCTTGATCTTCCGGGCCAGCGGCAGGGCGGATGCGCCAAGGATGAAAATGGCAATGCGGCGCGCTGTCATTTGCGCCTCACGATGATGGTGGTGAAATAGGGCAAGGTGTCGCTTTCGAGTTCGCTCAGTGTACGGATGGATTGGCGGGGCTGCGTGGCGTGGGAAATGGCCTGTCCCTGCAAGCCGAGGGCAGCAAGCACGGCCTTCACCTTGGGCAGATGGCGGCCCACCTTGATGATGGCTGCGGCATTGGCGGTGGCGAGTTCAGCCTGCAACTTTTCGGCGGGCATGGTGGCAGGCAGGACCTTCAACACTTCATCGCGCTCCACCAGCGGTTGCCGCAATTCGGCGGCGGCGGCGGTGAGCGAGGTGACGCCCGGCACCACCACAACGCTGTGCCTTTCCGCGAGACGCTCAAAGACATACATGAAGCTGCCATAGAAGAAGGGGTCACCCTCGCAGAGGAACACCACGTCAGTGCCCGTTTCCAGCACCGTGGCGATGCGCTGGCAGCCATGATCATAGGCGGCCTGTCCGGCTTCGCGCTCCACTTTCATGGGCATGTCGATGGCGATGGCTTCGTAGCGCTCCGGCAGAAACGGCCTTGCGATTTCCAGCGCGGTCGAGTCTCCGCCATTGGCGCAGAGATAGGCGATGGCCCTGGCAGTGGAAACCAGCCGCCAGGCCTTCACGGTCATCAGCTCGGGATCGCCCGGGCCAACGCCAATGCCGTAAAGCGTGCCACTCATGGCTTGGTCACTTGCCATTGCACCACAGGCATTTTCGGCTTCAACGCGCGGTATTTGCCGACGGGATCGAGCCGCGAAATATCGATGCGGCGCAAGGTGCCACCATGCTTTTCCTGCAGGTCATAGAGGTGCATCTCGCCCTCGATGGTGACGACATTGGCCACCATGCGCCCGCCGGGGCGCAAGGCCTCCCAGCAGGCCTCGAACACGCCGGGAATACCCACGCCGCCGCCGATGAACACGGCATGTGGCGGGGGCAGGCCTGCCAGTGCGGCAGGCGCTTCACCCTGGACCAGTTTCAGTCGCGGCGTGCCAAGGGCATCGGCGTTGCGGGTAATCATGGCGCAGCGGGCTTCATTGTTTTCAATGGCGATGGCCTCGCAACCCCGTGTGCTACGCATCCATTCGATGGCGACAGAGCCGCAGCCCGCACCCACATCCCAGAGCAACTCGTCAGGCGCTGGGGCAAGGGCGGCCAAGGTCATGGCGCGCACTTCCTGCTTGGTCAGCTGCCCGTCATGTTCAAAGGCGTCATCGGGCAGGCCCGGAGCGCGGCTGTAGATTTTGGCTTGTGGCGAGGCGATGCAGTGGATGGCCAGCATGTTGAGCGGCGACCATGCGAGGTTTGGATTTTGGCTGGCTGCGAATTCCGTTACGCGCTCGGCCGCGCCGCCGAGGTTTTCTAGGACAGTGACGAGTGAGGTTTCAAAACCGCGCGTCACCAGGCGGCGGCAGGCTTCTGCCACCGAGGTTTCATCCTGCGTGAGCACCAACAGTTTTGCATCCGGCTGGATGAAGCCTTCGAGATTGGCGGCGGGGCGGCCATGGATGGTGAAGCAATCACAATCCGGCAGGCTCCATCCCAGCTTGGCGGCAGCCAGGCTGAATGCCGATACGTGCGGGATGATTTCCACTTCCGCCTTGGGCGTGAATTCCAAAATCTTGCGGGCCACGCCGAAGTTCATCGGGTCGCCCGTGGCGATGATCACGGTGTTGCGGCCCGCAAAGCCCTTGATCTGTTCCACAACAGCAGAGAAGGGTTGCGGCCATTCGTGCAACTCGGCCTTCAGTTTCGGCAGCACAGGCAGCAGGCGGGCAGAACCGATCAAGACATCGCAGTTCTTCAACGCCAGGCGCGCGCGGTTGGAAATGCCTTCCCAGCCGTCCTCGCCCATGCCGATGATGGTGAGCCATTGCGTCATGGCATGTCTCCTGTGAGGGCGTTGATGACGGATGAAGCCATGGCGGAGCCGCCTTTGCGGCCCTTGACGGTGGCGAATGGAATCCCGCGCGGGTTGGCGATCAGCGCGGCCTTGCTTTCGGCGGCGCCGACAAAGCCAACGGGAAAGCCCACAACAGCCGCAGGCCTGGGTGCGCCTTCATCAATCATCTCCATAAGGCGGAATAGCGCGGTGGGCGCATTGCCGATGACCACTATGCTGCCGCCGAGTTGTTCGCGCCACATTTCCATCGCCGCCGCGCTGCGCGTGATCTGCCGGGCGAGGCCGATTTCGCGGGCGCGCGGGTCGTTCAGTGTGCAGATGATTTCCACACCAGCCGGGAGTTGCCGCCGGATGATGCCGTGGCGTGTCATCTCCACGTCGACGAAAACCGGCTTGCGCCCTGCAAGTGCCCCTTGCGCCGCGCCAAGGAAATCCGGCGTGATGACCAGATCGCTTGCCGCCTCCACCATGCCACAGGCGTGGATGACGCGGATGGCGATGGCATGGGCGGAGGCCGGGATATGCGACAGATCCGCTTCCGCCCGGATGATCTCGAAAGACCGGGCATAGATGGCGGCGGGGTCGCGGATGTAGTCGATCATTTCTTCAGCGTCACCGGGCCCAGCGGGTGGTCGGCATGCGGGTAGGGCGCGTGGGTGTGGCCATGTTCGTGATCATGGCCATGGCTGTGATCGTGTCCATGGTGATGATGATGGCCATGTGAATGCCCTTCAGGCCTTGATGCCAATTCAAAGGGGCCGGACGAGGCTGGCTTCTTGCACGCATTGGTGCAGGGGCCCTTGCCGCAGAATTCACAATCTCCCTTGGCGCTCAGGCCTTCCACATGGTGGTGGTGGCTTTCCTGAACGGCGCCCACCTCGGCCTCGAAGCCCAGCACCTGCGTGCGGTATTTGCACAACCCGCAGTTCATCGCAGTGTCGCCAGTGAGGATTTGCTCCACGCGCTCCACAAAGGTGTCGATCACCGCCGGGTGGTCGTTCAGATAGGGCGCCTTGATGAATTCGATTTCCGGGTGGCGGGCGGCCACTTCGTCCGTGGACTGATAGATCCGGTCCACCAGGATGCCGGTGAACAGGAAATAGGGAAACACGATGATGCGCTTGAAGCCCAGGCGCGTGGCGTGTTCCAGCGCCGGCTCCACCAGCGGGAAGGTGACGCCCGAATAGGCCGTCTCGGCCCAGCCAAAGCCGAAGCCTTCCCAAAGCATGCGGGTGATCTTGCTGACATTCGAATTGGCGTCCGGGTCCGATGCGCCGCGGCCCACCACAACAAGCAGCGTTTCATGCTTCGAGATTTGGCCGCAGGCCTTGTCGAGCGCTTCCTGCACGCGGTCTCCGGCGGCGCGCAGCATCTTGGGGTCGATGCCCAAATCCTTGCCATAGGTGATCTTGAGGTTGTTGGCGGCGGCATAGGTGTTGAGAACCGAGGGGATGTCGTTCTTCGCATGGCCCGCGGCAAACAGCATGCCGGGCACGGCGAGAACATGGTTGACGCCCTGGGCCTTGAGGCTGTCCAGCCCGGTGCGGATGATGGGCGCGGCAAATTCGAGATAGCCAAATTCCACAGGATATTGCGGCAGGCGCCTCTTGAGATGTTCAGAGAGAACGGCAAATTCCCGCACGGCCGCAGTATCGCGGCTGCCATGGCCGCAGAGCATCACACCCAGTTTTTCCGACATGCTTTCGCCTTCCATGTTTCAGCAGGCCCGCGCGGGCGGGGTGGAAGGCAGGTCCGTCTTGGCGCGCCACAAGCGTCCGCCGCACCGGAATGTCTCTCAGCCTGTCAACAGGCACTGCGGGAACGCTTATAGCGGGCCGCGCTTGTGCCGCAAGGCGGATTGCGACATTCTGCGGCTCCGGGGGCCTTTTGGAGGCTGAAATGCGCTTGACGCTGGCATTGATGGGCATGGCTGTTTGGGCAGGCAGCGCACTGGCCGATGCGAAGCTCTATTCCAACGCCAAATATGGTTTTTCCATCACCGTGCCGCCCGCCATCGCGGAAGGCTGGGAAGAGCCGGATGCCGGCGATGGGCTGCGCAGCCACTCGGCCGATGGCAAGGCAGATTTCGTGGTCTGGGCCGGTTTCCTGATGGACGAGAATGGCGCCAAGGTGAAATTCGCCACCGAGATCAAGGGCAGGCTGGAAAGCGAGACAGGCAGCGGCGCGAAAATCACCTATCAGAAAGTTGAAAAGAAGTGGGCCGCATTTTCAAGCCTGAATGGCGAAACCATCCTGTATGAGCGCGCCATCCTCTCCTGCAAGGGCGGCGCAATCGCAGCCTACCGGCTGCAATATCCCAAGGCGCAAAAGGCGGCCTATGACGCGGTGATCGAGGCGCTGAACGGGAGCTTCATTGATAATCAGGGGTGTGAGTTGAAGAACTGAACTCAGAACTCCACCCCGGCTTGCGCCTTCACGCCGGAGCGGAAGGGGTGTTTCACCTGTTCCATCTCGGTGACGAGGTCGGCCATTTC
>JAGWTZ010000072.1 GCA_028868695.1 Alphaproteobacteria bacterium
TTGAAAGCGGGCACACCATAATTGTGCTCGGCAGCATGATCGAGCAGCTGGCGAAGGGTGATACGGGCCATGACGTCCTCTCTGATGTTGGGAAACCTGTGTGCCTGCCGATAAAGCAAATCCGCCGCCCGCACAAGTAATTTGAGGGGCGTACATCAATTCAGGACGGAGGCTTTCTGGCGCATTGACTTGCTGCGGTGGCATGGCTCAAGCTGACTAAAGGGACGGGCTGGCCTGGGACCGGGCTTTGGTGTCACATGAGTGCTCCAGTGAGTTCAATGATGGCCACACAGAGGCAGTCTGCCGAGGCAAGGCCGGCCAACGCGCCCCCGCCCGCCGCCAGCCCGGCTGGCGCGCATGAGCATGAACTGCGGTTCAGGATCGATCCGGCGAAAGTCAGTGTCCTGCTTGATTTGCCTTTGCTGAAACAAGCCGGCCCGCCACGCGAGCTGGAATTGCTCAACACCTATTTTGACACAGCGGGGTTTGATCTCGCGCGGGCGGGCTGCTCGTTGCGCATAAGACATGGCCAGGGCCGCCTGCAACAAACCCTGAAAGTGCCCTCGCGCGCCGGAATTGCCCACGGCCTGAAGCTTGAGCTGGAGCGCGTGACGGCAACGGCCAAGCCGGTGATCAATGGCCTGGAGCAGGAGCATTTGCCAAGGCGGCTGCGTTCCAGCCTTGCGCAATCAGCCCTTCTGCCGGCCTACAGCACCCGGTACCGGCGCCAGGTTTGGACTTTCAATTCCGGCTCCAGCACCATTGAGTTGGTTCTGGACCGCGGCGAGATTTCGGCAGGCGGACTGACTGCGCCAATTTGCGAAGTCGAGTTGGAGCTGAAGCACGGAGTGGTGCTGGATCTCTATGACTTTGCCATGGATTTCTGTGGCAAGGCCGCTCTGCAACATTTGCCTGAAAGCAAATCTGCCCGGGCGGTGAGGCTGGCGCAGGGGCGGCCGCCCAAGCCGCGCCTTGGCAAAAACCTGAAACTGAAAAAATGGATGGCGCGCAGTGAGGCTTTCCGGATTTTGGCGCGTGAATGCGTTGCCCATTACAGTGCCAATGTCCTAGCCTTTGCCCATGGCGGCTCGCCTCGGGCTGTTCACCAGATGCGGGTGGCGCTGCGCCGACTCAGTGCATTGGCTTGGGCGTTCAAACCGATGTTTGGCGCGGAAACCCAGATGCGGCTGCGTGAACTGCTTCGCACCATGCGCAAGGACGTGGCCGCCGCGCGGGCGGCCCATGTGTTTGCATCTGAGTTGCTGCCTGCAATGCTGGCCCGCACCAGGTTGAAGGCGGGGCGAAGCGATGTGCTGGCGCGCGCCGCGGCGGAGGTGGAACGGCAGCATTCCAGCCTCCGTCAAAACCTTGAATCAACCGGTTTTGCCGTTCAGCATTTGCAGCTGCAGGCATTGCTGATTGCGGCTTTCGGCCAGGTTTCAACGGGCGCTGCGGGGCGGGAAGAAGCCCGCACGCTAAAGGCCGAAGCTGCCCGCCGGCTTGGCAAGTTGCACAAGCACATCCTCAAATCGGCGCAAAGCCAGCCCGCGGCTGACACCAGGCGCTTCCATCAATTGCGGCTGTTGTTCAAGAAGCAGCGTTATCTGGCTGCGATGATGGCTTCGCTGTTCGGGTCCAAAAAGGTGGATCGTTACACGCGCGTGCTTGCCAAACTGCAGGATGGCTTCGGCGCTGCAAATGATCTCGTGACGAGCCGCCGCTTTGTGCAGGATTTGGCCAAGGCCCAGGGGGCCGGGGAAGGCTTGGCCAAGACGGCCGCCGCCTTCATGAAATGGCGCAAACAATCTTTGGTCAGGCAAGAGCAACGGATTGGCCGTCAGTTGCGCAAGGTCAAGGCTTTGAAGCCGTTTTGGTGAGGCCCATCTGCAAACGCGCTTGCACGGCGCTGCAAAATGATGAATCTGGGGCCATGGCCCAATTCACCGATCTTGTCGAAAGCCTTCCCTCTTCGGTCCCCTTTGTTGGGCCGGAAGCGCTGGAGCGGCGCACAGGCGCCATGATCAAGGCCCGCATTGGGGCCAATGAGAATGTCTTTGGCCCTGCGCCTTCAGTGATCGCCGCAATTCGCGAAGCTGCCAGTGGAAGCTGGATGTATGGCGACCCTGAAAACCATGACCTGAAGCTGGCGCTTGCGGCGCATTTGGGTGTCAAGCCTGAGAACATCTGCGTGGGTGAAGGCATCGATGGCCTGTTTGGGTATGCGCTGCGCCTGTTTGTGGAACAGGGCGTGGGCGTGGCAACTTCGCTTGGCGCTTATCCCACCTTCAACTTCCATGCCGTGGGATTTGGCGGCCGGCTGGTGACAACGCCTTATGTCGAGGACCGTGAGGACCCAGCATCGCTTTTGGCACTGGCGGCGCGCGAGCAGGCCAAGGTCATCTATTTCGCCAACCCCGATAACCCCATGGGTACTGTCTGGCCCGCGGCCGAGGTTCAGCGCCTGATTGATCAGACACCACAAGACACGGTCCTGATGCTGGATGAGGCCTATACTGAATTCGCCGATCCCAGCACGCGCCCGGCGCTTGATGTCACGCGGCGCAACATCTTGCGCTTCCGCACCTTTTCCAAGGCCTACGGGCTTGCGGGCGCGCGCGTTGGCTATGTCATTGGCCAGGCAGAAATCATCAAGGCCTTTGACAAGATCAGGAACCACTTCGGCATGCCGCGCCTCTCGCAAGTGGCCGCACTGGCCGCGTTGAAGGATCAAGCCTGGCTTTTGCATGTAGTGGCCGAGGTCAAAGCCGCGCGCGCGAAGATCTATGAGATCGCCCGCGCCAATGGGTTGCAGCCCATCGCCTCATCCACCAATTTCGTTGCGGTGGATTGCGGCCGTGATGGCGCCTTTGCAAAACGCGTTGTCGACGGATTGTTGGAACGGGGCATATTCGTGCGCATGCCCGGCGTGGCCCCGCTCAACCGCTGCATCCGCATCTCGGCAGGAACGCCAGAACAACTGGCCCTTTTGGCCGCTGCCCTGCCGCAGGTCCTTTCAGCTGCCAAATAGCACTGTGTGCAAAAGGCGCCCCGGCATCAGCGCGGCGAAGGCGCCGGCACCGAGCAGGGCCATGACGAACAACATGATCATTCCGCGCTTGTGCCCGCTGATGTCACTGCGCCGCGCTGCGAGAACAGCTTGCGGCACACCGATCAATGTCACCAACGAAAGGATATGGATCGGGCTGAAAGGCCCCCAGAGCCGGATGGTGTGAATCCAAAGGCTGGATGCGGCAATGGCCAGCATCAAACCCGCCCAGACATAGCCGGTTGCCCGGTGCCAAGGTGTTCCCTTGGCGAGGGTGAATTGGCCAACGCCCAGCACAAAGGCGCCGATTGCCGCGAAGGTGTGAAGCTGGATGACGCCTGCGGCCTCAAACAGCGGCGCAAGTGTCACGTCGCTGCCTTGCGCTTGGCCAAAAGGCCGGTCAGCCAATCCGGGTCCATCTGCGGAACCGATGAGAGCAGCAGCTCGGTATAGGCCGGGAAGGGCGGGTTGAGCACCTTGCTCTTAAGGCCCTGCTGCACCACCTTGCCCTTGTTCATCACCACGATTTCATCGGCAATTGCCCGTACCGTGGCAATATCATGGGTGATGAACAGATAGGTGACATTGGTGTCCTTCTGCAGGCGCATCAGGAGATGCAGGATTTCCTCCTGCACAATCTGGTCCAGCGCGGACGTCACCTCATCACAGATGATGAGTTCAGGCTCAGCCGCCAGCGCGCGGGCAATCGATACACGTTGCTTCTGGCCGCCGGAAAGTTCCGACGGCAAACGGTCGGCATAGGAGCCATTGAGTTCAATGGCGTTCAGCAGCTCCTCGATGCGCTTGTCTTTCTTCTCGCCGGTAAGGCCAAGGTAGAATTCCAGCGGGCGGCCGATGATGTCCCGCACCTTCTGGCGCGGGTTCAGCGCCGTGTCGGCGGATTGATAAATCATCTGGATGCGGCGCAGCGTGTCGCGGTCGCGGTCCTGCAGGCGTGGAGGCAGCGCCTTGCCGTTGAACAGGATCTCGCCCTTGGTGGGCGGCAACAGGCCGGTGATGACGCGGGCAGTGGTCGATTTGCCTGAGCCCGATTCACCCACCACCGCCACGGTGCGCCCGCGCGGCACGCGGATGGAGACATCGTCGAGAACCTTGAAGCCATTGCCATAAGCGGCGTCCACATGGCGCACTTCCAGCGCCACATCATCGTTGGCGCTCTCATCCTTGGCCAGCGCGCGCACCGCCCAGAGGGATTTGGTGTACTCTTCCTTCGGGCTTTTGAGCATCTGCCGCGTTTCGGATTCTTCCACCAGCTTGCCATGGCGCAACACCATGATGCGGTGCGCCATCTGCGCCACAACGGCAAGATCATGGGTGATGTAGATCGCCGCGGTGTTGAACTGTTCGACAATGTTGCGCATGGCGGCCAGAACTTCCACCTGCGTGGTCACGTCCAGCGCCGTGGTCGGCTCGTCGAAGATGATCAGGTCCGGCCGGCAGGACATGGCCATGGCTGTCATGGCGCGCTGAAGCTGCCCGCCTGAAACCTGGTGCGGAAAGCGGTGGCCGATGCTGCCCGGATTTGGCAGTTGCAGGCGACCGAACAGGTCCTTGGCATCGGCTTCGGCCTTGCCGCGCTCCATCACGGCATGGGTGACGGCAGTTTCCACCGTCTGGTCCATCAACCGGTGGGCGGGGTTGAAGGCCGCGGCAGCCGATTGCGCCACATAGGCAATGCGGCTGCCCCACAGGGCGCGCTTTTCCGCCTTTGAAGCCTTGGTCAGGTCAATGCCATCAAAGGTGATGCTGCCGGACGTGATGCGGCAGCCAGGCCGTGCATAGCCCATGGAGGCCAGCCCAAGCGTGGATTTGCCAGCGCCCGATTCACCAATCAGGCCCAACACCTCGCCGCGCTTAAGCGTGAGGTCGATGCCCTTGACAATGGGGTGCCAGGTCTCGCCCGAGTAGCCGTCGATCACCACATTGCGCATTTCCACAAGGGCAGCGCCCTTGACGCGGGAGGATTCGCGGGAGTTGTCAGCCATGCCTAATCTTTCAAGCCAGAAGTCTTGTGCAGGAACCAGTCAACCACGAAGTTGACGGCGACGGTGAGCAGCGCGATCGCCCCGGCGGGGATCAGCGGCTGCACGCGGCCATAGGTGATCAGGGTTTTGCTTTCAGCCACCATGGAGCCCCAGTCCGCGGTTGGGGGCTGAATGCCCACGCCGAGGAAGGAGAGCGCCGAAATGGTGAGGAACACAAAACAGAAGCGCAGGCCGAATTCCGCCACCAGAGGCGGCAGCACATTGGGAAGAATCTCGCGGAACACCACCCAAATCAAACCCTCGCCGCGCAGCTTCGCGGCTTCGACGTAATCCATCACGGCGACGGAAAGCGAAACGTTGCGCGCCAGGCGGAACACGCGCGTTGAGTCCAGCACCGCAATGATCAGAACCAGGTTGATCAGGTATTTGCCAAACACGGCCAGCAGCATGAGCGCGAAGATGAGAACCGGGATGGACATTAGCGCATCAACCACACGGCTGACGATCTGGTCGATCCAGCCGCGCGTCACGGCGGCATAAACGCCCAGCGTGCCGCCAATGGCGAAGGAGATGAGTGTGGTGGTGAGCGCGATGCCAATGGTGTTGCGCGCGCCAAAGATCACGCGGGTGAACACGTCGCGGCCAATCTGGTCGGTGCCGAACCAGTGCAGGGCCGTGGATTGTTCATAGGCCTTGCCGACCACCTCGGCCTCGCCGAATGGCGCGATCAACGGCGCGAAAATGGCGCAAATGCCATAGATCAAGATCACGATCATGCCGAACCAGGCGCTGAGCGGAGCGGTTTTCAACAAGGCCCAAGAATCGCCAAGGAAGCCGCGCTTGGCGCGCATGGTGCGGATGTCTTGCGTGGGCGAGCTCATTTCGGGTGCAACAGCCTTGGATTGGTGACGATGGCGACAATGTCGGCGATGAGGTTCAGCAGGATGTAGGTGGCGGCGAAGATCAGCGCGCAAGCCTGCACGACCGGCATGTCACGGCTGGAAACACTGTCCACCATCAATTGGCCGATGCCGGGATAGGCAAACACCACCTCAACCACCACCACACCCACCACGAGATAGGCAAGGTTGAACGCGATGACGGTGGCAATGGGCGCCCAGGCATTGGGCAGCGCGTGGCGCAGGATCACCTGGCCGGGAGAAAGGCCCTTCAACTGCGCCATTTCAATATAGGGGCTGGAAAGCAGCGAGATCACCGAGGCCCGCGTCATGCGCATCATGTGTGCCACGATCACCAGCGTCATGGTCAGCGCCGGCAGTGCCGCCTTGGATACATGCTCCCAGAATGGCGTATTCACATCCACCGTGGAGAGCGAATAGAACCAGCGGTTCTTGATCGCCAGGAAATACATCAGCACATAGGCCACGAAGAATTCAGGTGAAGCGATGGTGGTCAGCGTGATGGCGTTCACCGCCCGGTCAAACCAGCTGTTGCGGTATAGCGCGGCGAGCAGGCCCAATATGAGCGCCAGCGGCACCGCGATCACCGCCGCCATCGCCGCGAGGAAGAAGGTGTTATAGAAACGCGGGCCAATCAGCGAAGACACTGGCCGCTTGATGTCGCCCTTGAGGCCGGCATAGGAATTGCCGAAATCCGCGTGCAGCACAATGTTGCCAAGCCACTCGGCAAAGCGCACCGGGGCCGGCCTGTCGAGGCCCAACTCATGGTTGAAATTGGCAACCGTTTCCGGTGTGGCGCCCTGGCCGAGGATGTTTTGCGCATAACCGCCGGGCAGGAAGGAAAGCGTGGAGAAAATCACCACGGCCACCACCAGCAAAGTCAGAACCCCAAGGCCCAACCGCTGCAGGACTGTTCTCAGAACCGGATGCATGCCGTCCCACCCCCTCAATTGTTGTTTTTTCAACTCTATGGCTGATTGTTGAAAACGCTAGCAGAGCATTTTCGCCCTGTCACACCAATAATGCGTCATCCCTGGTCAAAGTTATCCACCCTTGGGCGGGGAGGCTTGCCACCAAGCCCCCACCTCCGCCAAAAGGAGGCCATGAGCATGTCTTTCCACAATCAGGGCATTTTGCCCGCCCGCGCAATTCACGGCCTGTGTGATGAAAAAGCCATCACATTGGCCCGCCCGCTGGACCCTGATCAGGTGCAGCCCGCAAGCCTGGATTTGCGCCTTGGCCCCAAGGCCTACCGCGTGCGCGCTTCATTCCTGCCCGGCCCGAAGCAAACCGTCGCGGAGCGCCTGAAGGGCCTTGTCCTTCATGAAATGGATTTGACCGAAGGCACTGTGCTGGAAACCGGCTGTGTCTATATTGTGCCTCTTCTGGAAAGCCTGAAACTGCCCAAGGGCCTGTCCGCCGCTGCCAATCCCAAAAGCTCCACGGGGCGTCTCGATATTTTCACGCGCGTGATCACTGACTACGCTCAGGAATTTGACAAGGTGGCGGAGGCTTATGAAGGCCCGCTCTATGCCGAGATCAGCCCACGCACCTTCCCCATCCTCGCCAGACTGGGCTCCCGCCTGTCACAGATCCGCTTCCGCGCGGGCGCCTCGCTCGCAACTGACGAATTGATCCGCGCGCTGCATGCGAAGGAGCCGTTGATCACTGAGGGTGAAGTCAACATCGAGGGTGGCCTGGCCCTCAGTGTTGACCTTTCCGGCATCAAGAAGGGCCAGCCTATCGGATTTCGCGCCAAGCGCCATTCGGCCCTGGTCGATGTCGACAACAAGGGCGCGCTTGAGGTGTTGGATTACTGGGAGCCGATCTGGCAAAAGGGATCGCTGATCCTGGACCCTGACCAATTCTATATTCTCGCCAGCCGCGAGGCCGTGCGCATTCCGCCCACCCACGCGGCCGAGATGGTGCCTTACAACCCTTTGGTCGGTGAATTCCGGGTTCATTATGCCGGCTTCTTTGACCCGGGCTTCGGCCATGCCGCGGGCCATGGCGAAGGCGCCCGCGCCGTTCTTGAAGTGCGCAGCCATGAGGTGCCTTTCATCCTTGAAGACGGCCAGATCATCGGCCGCCTGGTCTATGAGCCTCTGACCGAGCCGCCGCAGGTGGTCTATGGGGGCGGCATGGGGTCAAACTATCAGAAGCAGGGCCTCAAGCTGTCGAAACACTTCAAGGCGTTTGAACCGTCGCACTCAGGCTGAGCGGTTCTGGCTGGATTCAGCGATGTTCAGCCCCAGAAGCGAGCTGATGCGCGCCAGGACATCAAGTTCATTGTTGTGAAGCTCGCCGTCGGCCAGGGCGATGCGGCGCGCAGTTGCGAGAATGAGCTGCCGGAACGACAGCGAGAGGCGGTGCTTCAAAAGCGTGGCAGGGGCGAGCAGCGTGGGTTCCCGGCTATATTGCGCCATGGCGCGTGACACGAGCTTGCGGCACTTGTCGTCGGGCAGGCGGAAGATGTGGCGCAGGCCTTCGTGCAAGGCAGCCGATTCAGCACTGGCATAGACGTGATCAGCCGGTACCACGGCATAGAGGAGAATGGCGGCAGCCAGCTGGGTTTCCGGGTTGCGTGCCTGCGTGGCATCATCCCGGGTGCTGATGGTTCCCAGACTTTCAATCAGCCGTTCAAACACGAATCGAGCCTCTTCCAAGGTTGGAAGAGGCTCGGCCGATTAGGTTAACGAAGGCTTAAGATTTACTTCATCGTCGGCATCACGAACTCGGCGCCAGCACGGATGCCGGTGGGCCAACGGCTCGTGATGGTCTTGAGCTTGGTGTAGAAGCGCAGGCCTTCCGGGCCGTGCATGTGATGATCGCCAAACAGCGAGGCCTTCCAGCCGCCGAAGGAGTGGAACGCCATCGGCACCGGGATCGGCACGTTGATGCCCACCATGCCTACCTGGATCTGGTGGGCGAATTCGCGCGCCGCATCACCGTCGCGGGTGAAGATTGCGGTGCCGTTGCCATATTCATGGTCATTGATCATCTTGGCGGCGGTGTTGTAGTCCTCCACGCGCACCACCGAGAGCACGGGGCCGAAGATCTCTTCCTTGTAGATCTTCATGTCGGTGGTCACATTGTCAAACAGCGTGCCGCCGAGGAAATAGCCGTTCTCGTAGCCCTGCAGCTTCAGGCCGCGGCCATCCACCACCAGCTTGGCGCCTTCCTTTTCGCCCTGGTCAATGTAGCCCTTCACCTTGTCGAAGTGCTGCTTGGTGACCAGCGGGCCCATCTCGGCTTCCTTGTCCGTGCCGGGGGCAACCTTGAGGGCGCGGATCTTCGGTTCCAGCTTGGCAATCAGCGTGTCGGCGGTCTTCTTGCCCACCGGCACGGCCACTGAGATGGCCATGCAGCGTTCGCCAGCCGAGCCATAGGCAGCGCCCATGAGGGCATCCACGGCCTGATCCATGTCAGCGTCCGGCATGATGATCATGTGGTTCTTGGCACCGCCGAGGGCCTGCACGCGCTTGCCGGTGCGGGTGCCGGTTTCATAGATGTAGCGGGCAATCGGCGTGGAGCCGACGAAGGAAACGGCCGAGATATCGGGAGACAGCAGGATGGCATCCACCGCTTCCTTGTCACCGTGGACGACGTTGAACACGCCGGCAGGCAGGCCAGCCTCTTCCAGCCACTTGGCCAGCAGCAACGAGGCGGAAGGGTCACGCTCTGAAGGCTTCAGGATGAAGGTGTTGCCAGCAGCGAGCGCGATAGGGAACATCCACATCGGCACCATGGCCGGGAAGTTGAAAGGCGTGATGCCGGCAACAACGCCCAGCGGCTGGCGCAGTGCGTAGGAGTCAACGCGGGTGCCAACATTTTCGGTGAACTCAGACTTCAGCAGGGTGGGCGCGGCGGTTGCAAATTCCACCACTTCAAGCCCGCGCTGCACTTCGCCCATGGCGTCGGAGAGAACCTTGCCGTGTTCCGAAGTGATCACTGCGGCCAGTTCGGCAGCGCGGCTTTCGGCGATACCGAGAAACTTGTTCAGAATGCGCGCGCGGCGCAGCGGCGTGGTGGCGGCCCAGCCGGGGGCGGCGGCCTTGGCCACGGCGATGGCTTCATTCACCTGTGCGGTGTTGGCCAGGTTCACCTGCCCGGATTGTTCACCCGTGGCCGGGTTGAAAACGGGGCTGATGCGGCCGGACTTGCCGTCCACAAGCTTGCCGCCAATGTGATGCTGGATGTTCTTGACCATGATTTCCTCCTGAATGATGGGGTGTGTATGCTCGCTCTCATTTTGCACAGCAATATGTAGATTTGCATTTTCGATGTGCGAAATTTATAGTCACCCATTCCGCGCTTGCGAGGAGATTGAAGATCAATGAGCATGGATTGGGATCGCATTCGCATATTCCTCGCTGTGGCCCGCGCCGGGCAGCTCCTGGGCGCGGCCCAGCAATTGGGCCTCAACCATGCCACTGTCGGCCGCCAGCTCACCGCGCTGGAGGAAGACTTGGGAGCCAAGCTGGTTGAACGCCAAACCCAGGGTTGCACGCTCACAACAGCCGGCGAAGCCCTGCTCAAATCCGCCGAGCGCATGGAATCCGAGGTCCTTCAGGCGGGCTCCGAAATCTCCGGCACACGCGCCGCCATTTCAGGCACAGTCCGCATTGGCGCGCCCGACGGCCTGGGCAACTATTTCCTGGCCCGCGCCTTGGGCAAGCTGGCAAACCAGCACCCAGACCTCACCATCCAGCTTGTGCCGCTGCCGCGCACCTTCTCGCTTTCCCGCCGTGAGGCTGATATCGTCGTCACGCTGGACCGCCCCAAGCAGGGCCGCCTGATCATCAAGAAGCTCACCGACTATTCCCTCAGCATCTATGCGTCTGAGACTTACCTCAAGCAGCATGGCGCGGTGAAATCGCTGGATGATCTCGACGGCCGTCTATTCATCACTCACGTCGAAGATTTCGTTTACAGCCGCGCCCTCGACTATGCCGCCGAACTCGGCCAGCGCATGAAGCGGCACTATGAATGCGGCAGCGTGGTGGCGCAGATGGAGGCGGTGCGTGCTGGCCACGGCATTGGCATCCTGCATGACTACGCGGCGGTGCAGGCCCCGGAATTGAAGCGCCTCATTCCTGCCACGCGGTTCACCCGCACCTATTGGCTGATGAGCCACCCTGATACGCACCGCACGGCGCGCGTGGCTGCCGTCTATGACTACATCTCTGAAACTGTTCGCAAGGCCAAGGCGGAGTTCCTCGGCAGCTAGTTTTGCGCCCCATGTTCCGCGCTGGCGAAGACCTCGCGGTCCAGGTCATGCAACAGCTTGTCGATGGTTCCGGTGATGATCATGTCATGGTCCATTGGCAGGGTTTCGATGGCGAGATTTTGCCGCAAGGCCGGCACCACGGCTTCGGTAAGTGCTGCATCGATTGACGGCTTGATCAAATCAAAGGCGCGCATGCCAGGTCCGCTGATCACAATGCGGTCGGGGTTCAGCAGTGCAACCAGCCGGCCAAGGCCGAAGCCAATCGCTTCGCCGGCCTTCGCGTAGGCGGCAAGTGCCTTGTTGTCTCCGCGCCGGGCCGCATTCTCGAGGGCCTGCATCACTTCAGGTTCCACTGCCGAAGCCGGAGGAGGCACATTTTCCGGCAGCCCCTCGGCTTCGCGCAATATGCCATAGTCAGAGGCATAGGCTTCAAGGCAGCCAGCGCAGCCGCATCGGCACAGCGCCCCGTGCGGAATGTGGTTCATGTGGCCGAACTCTGCAGCCGCACCCGAACTGCCATGATAAGTCTTTCCGTTGATCACCAGCCCCATGCCTACGCCATAGCCCATGAACATGACAGCCGCCGTGCCCTTGTATTTGTAGTGCTCGCGCGCCATCAGGCCCTCGGCAATCATGTTGGCGTCATTGCCGATCACACAGGGAATGCCGGTCAATTTTGCCAGGGGGCCAGCCAGCGGAATATCGCCGGCGATGAAGGAGGGGCTCCAGCGCAGATGCCCCGAAGCCGTGTCCGCGGCGCCCTGCACCGCCAAACCCAGGATGCGCACCGAGGCCGGGTCGCAATTCTGGCGGGCGAGGAAATCCAGAATGAAATCTGCGGCCTCGCGGGCCACATTTTGTTGTTTCATGGTGTAGGTTGAAACGGCTTTCGCTGTTTGGGCGATCCTCTGGCCGGAATAGTCCGCCAAGGCCGCCTCGAACCTGCCGATTGAAATTTTCAGCACCACCACTTTCGCCGCTTGCGGGTTGAGGGCGAGGTCAACGCTCGGCCTTCCCCTCTTGGTGC